>QFQM01000523.1 GCA_003243255.1 Flavobacterium psychrophilum
CCAAAGGCTCCTGGTTGAATTATGCCTTATGCAGCTTGCCTCTATCACTTTTGATGGAGAAAAAAAAAAGCTGACCAATTTATAATCCCTCCACATTACTTTAAAGATAATGCACCGGCACTTGTAAAAGTATCGGTAGAGGAAACTATTGTCCAGACGGAAACATCCACAATAGAATCGGTTGAAGTTAAAACTGAAATTACTCCTGCTCCCATAACACCGTTACCAGCCGTAAAACTTGAGGTTGAAGCACCGGAAGTAGTTAAACCGCCTGTAGTTAAGGTTGCTGATGATGGCACTCCAAAAGTTTCAGCTTTTTCATTGGCGGGTCTGCGTCAAAAAAAGGAATTGCAGGAAAGCCAGAGAAATATGGTAAGGCATACTGATGAATTGCCTCGCGAAGCCTTTAACGAAACCGATATGCTACTGCAATGGAATAAATTTGCACAGCGTTTAAGCGATTCAGGGCAAAAGATTCTATCTACCTATATGCAGATGAATGACCCTGTGCTTGATGGAACTACAATTAGGCTGGAATTGCCAAATGAAGGCTCAAAAGTAGACTTTGACAGTGGCAAGCATGAACTTTTGGGTTATTTACGCGGTAAGCTTCATAATCATGATATTACTATTGAAGTACATGTAAATGAAGTCACTTCAAGCAAGCATGCTTTTACTCCTCTCGAGAAATTTGAGAAACTTAAGTCTATCAATCCTGCTGTCGAAACACTTAGAAAAATGTTTGACCTGGATATATAATATCATTTATGAGGCTATTATTACTATTACTGCTGTTAAGTTTTAAATCTTTTGGACAATCGGAAAAGCCGGGTTATGTTTTAGATGAAAACGGAAAGAACATTACTCAGGATTTTTTTCTTAAACAAACAAGATCGGGTAACTATACATGGGTAACTTATGAAACAAAAGACTCTCTAAATGCAAGACTTATTAAAAGAGAAGAATATGGAAAAATAAGCCCTAAACAAAAAGAGGATCTTTTAATTTCGTTAAAAACAATAACCGGTGTTCAGATTCATGAGAATCAAACCATAATTATAAACTTTGCTTTTAATGAAGATATACCAAACCAAAGGCATTGTCTGGATTATTACAGTTCAGTTAAATCATATCGTAATTTCTTCAGAAAAAAGGAACAATTTGCCCAGTTTTACGTAAGTCAGCAAGGTTTTAAATACCACAAAGAATTTGTTTTTGAAGATACTCAGGACGTGATAAGAAAATTATTTTTTCCATACGGCAAGGACTGTAGTTATGTAATAATAAAGCCTGATGGTAGATTTTATAAACAAATAAGTGAGCATCATCAGGATCAAATACCTGAAAAAGTCAAATCGGACTGGTAAAATTTTATTAAGCATATAAAAGTTAACTGAACATTTCGCTAACTTTATAGTATACCCAAAATACTATTATATGCTGGTAGATAAACGTGTACCTCTTAGATATCTTTTCAATCTGATAAAATACGAAATGTTGATTGTGTTTATCCTTGCTCTGGGTATTCACTTCTCAACTGAGAAAGTTTATGACTATCTTCCTGAAATGCCGCTTACAATAGCAACATTTCTTGGTACTGCAATATCGGTACTGCTCTCTTTTAAAATGAGCCAGTCGTATGATCGTTGGTGGGAAGCCCGTAAAATATGGGGTGCCATTGTAAACGACTCCCGTAGTCTTGTACTGCAGCTTCAGGCATTTGTAAAAGATAGCAATGAGGACATAAAAACGATAGGATACCGACAGATAGCATGGTGTTATTGCCTTGGGCAATCCCTCAGGGGACTTAAGCCTATGGAAAACTGTGAGGCATTCTTATATCCGGATGATTCTAAAAAGGCCGAAAAACACAAGAACAGGGTGCTTGGTATACTACAGCTGAATGTTGATCACATAAGCAGACTCCGAAAAGAAAATAAACTTAGTGATTTTGAGCACATACAACTAAATAATACCTGT
>QFQM01000524.1 GCA_003243255.1 Flavobacterium psychrophilum
AGTGGTCGATTGCGGCAGTCTTGAAAACTGTTGACTGTAACAGGTCCGGG
This sequence comes from Flavobacterium psychrophilum, assembly GCA_003243255.1. The sequence continues at coordinate 51 of QFQM01000524.1, forward strand.
GGTTCGAATCCCTCTTCCTCCGCTTAAAATAAAAGGCTTTAAATCGAATGATTTGAAGCCTTTTTTAATTTTAATCTCTGATTTCGCTTCTCAACAGTATCTCTACCTAATCCCCTGTTACCTTCTTAGGAATAGCTACACAAAACTGTTACAGGTTAAAACACATAAAAACAATATGTAAGAAAATATTGTTTAAATATTACTGTTTTGGCATAGATTATGTGTAAGCATCATAATCAACCAAAATTGTTTTATGAAGCTAATCTACCTCTTTACTGCGCTTTTATGCCTTAATTTATCTTCAGCACAAAATATTAAAACCTTCAATAAGGGTAAAGTCGTGCAAAAGAACTATAATGTAACCGTACCTTATAAAGATATTAAAGGCCTGATAATAGTACAGGCCGTTATAAAAGGAAAGAGCTACAATTTTATTGTTGATACCGGAGCCGGAAGTGTCATATCAAAACAATTGGCTGACGAATTGGGATTGAAATCAGATAATGGTATTGAGGTTAGTGATTCCAGTAACCTCTCGAAAAATATGGAAGTTGTTACACTTCCATCCCTGGAGGTTGGCGGTATTACTTTTAAAGATACACCTGTCATAATTGGCGATGATAACAGTTTGTTTTTTCAATGCCTCGGCATAGATGGCTTTATTGGAAGTAATATGATGCGTAACAGCATTATAAAATTTTCATACAAAGATAAAACAGTTAGTTTTTCGGATAAGCTGAAAAATTTTAACGCTGATAAAAAAAGAAGCGCATCTTTAATAAAAGACAAAATGCAAAGTAATCCTTTATTAAACATAGATTTACACAATAGTGATGGTGTAGCACATGAAGGAATTATGTTTGACACCGGTATGGTTGGATTATATGATCTGTCATTATCTCATTATGAAACATTCAGTAAGGTTAATCTTTTTTCTGTAATTCATAAGTCTAAGGGAGCAGTATCATTAGGTATACACGGTGTAGAAACCCCAAAAGAACATTATATGCTTTTTGTTCCCGAAATTAATTTTGCCGGTGCTGTCCTTAAAAATTTAACCACTACGACCACAAGCGGCAACAGATCAAGGATAGGAGTTGAAATACTGCAGCATGGAGATATCATAATTGACTATCCGGGCAGAAAACTATACTTTAACCCCAACCAGGACGAACCGATTGATCTTGCCGAAAAAAGCTGGCCTGTACAACCCGTTATAAAAGAAAACAAATTTGTAGTGGGTATTGTTTGGGATCAGGCATTAAACGGAGAAATAAATGAAGGCGATGAAATCATTAAATTCGGTGAAATCGATTATTCGGTTTTAAATGCCTGTGAGGCATTAACATTAAACACAAAACCTAAGGGAGATAGTGCCGAAATGATTCTGAAAGACGTAAAAACCGGTGAAACAAAAAAAGTTGGACTCTCTAAAAAATAAGAAGGAAATCCGGTTAACCGGATTTCCTTTATCAATTATAATACTGTATTACAAAACACTGATTTACTCTTAACCATTATCAACACTTACAAGCTGTACTTTATTCTTGAAATATTCAAGCTTAGGTTGTATTGCATTTTCTTCAGGCTGAAAGGATATACTACCCTTAAACAGATTCTCATAATATGATATGCCTTCTAAAAGATTGTTTTTAAAGACCATCCATTTTTTACTGAGTGTAGTGTTAAGTAAACTCTTGTTCTCCTCAATACCGGCAATAAAATAATCTACATACAATTCTAATTCTTTGATGAACATATTAGGGCGATCACGTTTAGACAGTATCGATTCATAGCCATAAATATGGCGTATCATTTCTTTCAGCGATACTTCTTTATCAAAATAAGCCAGATTTGGTCCCGGACAAATAACTACCCCCTGCTCCTCTCCTTTTATAGGAATATTATTTTCGAGATAAGCCGGATTTG
>QFQM01000101.1 GCA_003243255.1 Flavobacterium psychrophilum
GGCGAGCGGGAAGAAACGGACAGAAATCGTTTGGAGTTTTACTCGTAAACCAATCAGACATTAGCATTGGAAGGCAACAATTTTTAGAGGTGCTTCCCGACAGGAAATTCCTGAAAGAAGTATACTCAAGGCTTAACAGCTTTTTACAGATAGCCTACGGTGAAGGAATAGGTACTACCTACCCTTTTAATTTTAATAATTTTTGCCAGCAGTACAAGCTTCCGGCCGCCAAAACATATAATGCCCTTCAGTTTCTGGACAGGCAGGGTGTGCTAACACTCTCACAGCAGTTTACCGAAAAGGTAACCATACAGTTTATCATCCCGAGCAAGGAAGTGATGCGCTACATCAGCCTTAATCCGGCAGATGAGGAAATGCTGCTTGCTATATTGCGCAACTATTCGGGTGTGTTCGATATGGAAACCCCTCTCAACATGAGCCTTATTACCAATAAATCTAAAGCTACAGATGAACAGGTCGTTAATATGCTGGAACGCCTGGCTCAAAAAGAGATCATTACCTATCGCAGCAGCGGAAACGACAGCAGTATTACTTTTAACGAGGTCCGCGAAGATGAGCACACTATAAACCGTGTCTCAAAATTTTTAGAGAATCAAAATGATATCAAAGTATATCAATTTGAAAAGGTTGTTGATTATGTAACCAATAGCGACACCTGCAAAAACCGCCTTATCCTTGAATATTTTGATGAGAAAAACACAACCGATTGCGGCATCTGCTCCTTTTGCATCAATAAGAACCGTAAACCTGTAAGCCCAATAGAATCGGCGAATGCCATACTGGGATTACTGAAGGAATCGCCATCCAACTCAAAAGAACTGGAAAGCAAACTAGACCTGACTGCCGAAGAGACTGTCTTCGCACTTCAGCTACTGCTGGAAAACGACAGGATAATAATGAATACGAACAATCAATACACACTGAAATAAAATGGAACGCCTGAGAATTGTTTTTATGGGTACGCCCGAATTTGCCGTAGGCATACTTGATACTATATACCAGCACAACTACGACATTGTAGGTGTTATTACCGCTGCCGACAAACCTGCCGGACGCGGCCAGCAACTAAAATACTCTGCCGTAAAAGAATATGCTCTTGAAAAAGGATTACGCCTGTTGCAGCCTACCAACCTTAAAGACGAGGGTTTTCTTGAGGAGCTTAGAAGCCTTAATGCCAACCTTAATGTAGTTGTAGCCTTCAGGATGCTGCCTGAAGCCGTTTGGCGTATGCCAAAATTCGGGACGTTTAACCTGCACGCATCTTTACTTCCACAATATCGTGGTGCAGCCCCTATCAACTGGGCTATCATTAACGGAGAGTCTGAAACCGGTGTTACTACCTTCTTCATCGATGATAAAATCGATACCGGTGCGATGATACTAAAAGCATCAACTCCTATTAGTGATAATGAGAGCGCAGGCGAACTTCATGACCGCCTTATGGATCTTGGAAAAGATACCGTGATTAAAACACTTACCTTAATTGAAAACGGAAATGCCGAAACTACTATTCAGGTAGATGATGCCGACATTAAGACCGCCTATAAACTGAACCGTGAAAACTGTAAGATTGACTGGACTAAACCGGGTGCAGAAATTCACAACTTAGTAAGAGGGCTCAGCCCCTACCCTGCGGCATGGTGCTTTTTTAATGACAATGGACAGGAATGGAATGTGAAGATTTATGAAACCGAGTTTATCAAAGAAAACAATAATGCCGAACCGGGTACTATAACTGCTGATAAAAAGGAAATTAGTATAGCTGTTAAGGATGGTATTATTAAAGTAAAGAGCTTGCAGCTTCCGGGTAAGAAACGTATTACAGCAAAGGAATTACTGAACGGAATGTCATTTTCGGGGGAAGCCAGAGCGTTGTAACTCCCTGAATACGGGACTTTCACAAAATTTTAAGAAAAACAAGTCCCATTGTGAACATTAACATAAAAGTTATCAACAATTGACGGTAAAAATAAAGAAAACGCTTGCGTAGTTTGGATTTCCTTTTAAATTTGTAAGACAGGAATTGTAAAAGCAATTATTTAACCAAACAATTAATAACAATTATTATGAACAAATCAGAATTAATCGACGCAATGGCTGCTGACGCAGGAATCTCTAAAGGTGCAGCAAAGAAAGCATTAGAATCTTTTGTAAGCAACGTAAGCGGCGCTCTTAACAAAGGAGGAAGAGTATCACTAGTTGGTTTCGGATCTTGGTCAGTATCTGCAAGAGCTGCAAGAGAAGGAAGAAACCCTCAAACTGGTAAATCTATCAAGATTGCTGCTAAAAACGTAGTGAAATTCAAACCGGGAGCAGAACTTGACGGATCTGTAAACAAATAGTTTTATTACAGCAAAATATTAAGAAAACCCTTCATTGCTGAAGGGTTTTTTTATTGAACTCATTTTTGCCCTTTATCACATAAATATCGAATTATTGCTACAAAATCATATCTCGCAAACAATCAATAAGATATGCTGATAATTCTAAATTTTATGATGCTTTTTCTTTAAAACTATGTGAATTTTTTGGCTGTCTGCAATTTTTCTTTTAAATTTATTACAAATTGTAAGAAGATGATTTCACTAAGACCCAAAAAAGGCCACCTGCTGATTGCAGAACCTTCCACAATCGGAGATCTTTCTTTCAACAGGTCGGTAATACTACTTGCCGATCATAATGACGAAGGGTCAGTAGGTTTTATCCTCAACAAACCTCTTGGATATACTATCCATGACCTTATCCCTGAAATCAAAGGAAGCTTTAAAATTTACAATGGCGGCCCTGTAGAACAGGATAACCTTTATTTTATCCACAACGTACCCGAACTTATTCCAGGAAGCATTGAAATTTCTAACGGAATTTACTGGGGTGGTGATTTTGAATCGACCAAAGAACTGATTAACAAAGGCCTTATAAAAAAATCTAACATCCGTTTCTTTTTAGGTTATTCAGGATGGGAAGCCAGTCAGCTTGATGATGAACTGGAAGAGAACTCATGGATTGTTTCTGAAAACAGTTATGAAAATAAGATCATCGGAAAATCCAGCACCTCTTTCTGGAAAGAAAAAATCATGGAACTGGGTGGTGAGTATCTTATCTGGTCTAATGCTCCTGAGAATCCTACTTTGAATTAATACGGATCTCACCCTTGCCCTCTCCAAAGAAAAGGGAGTAGCTTCACTCGTTATTTAAAATAACACTTTTAAACTTAGCTACTCTGCAACAGCTATTAACTAAACCTGATTTTCGCATTCAGTCTTTTTAGCAGTTCTGAAGCCGTAGTATTTACAAATTCTTTTTTGCGGTATTTGGTAATCGGCTGTATCCCCTGAATTACATTAGTAATAAATAATTCATCGGCTTTTTGCAGGTCAAACGGAGATATAGAAGCTTCAGTTACTTCAAGGCCTTCAATCTTTTTGGCAAGCTCCAGAATTTGCTTGCGCATAACGCCATTCAGACAGCCATCGGCAACCGGAGGAGTGACCAGTTTGTTGCCTGTAAGCATGAAAAGATTACCCTGAAGAGCTTCCACTACATTCTTTTCATCATTAACCAAAAGACAGTTTTGAAATCCGTTTTCATGCGCATAGATGCTTCCTGTAATCTGTACCATTTTGTTAGTACTTTTAAGGGTTGAAAGAAGCTGTTTCGTGACATAAAAATCCTTAAACAGGTCAACCTCATAATTCCCTTCATTTATTGAATACAGTGGCTCTGTGAGCGCTGATGCCGTAACAATAAACTCTACTTCCCTATTAGTAGGCAGATAGAAACCTCCGGGCTTGCGGAAAACCGACATGCGCACCCTGTAAGCCGGAGCAGCAGGAAGGCTGTTTACAAGCAATTGCACCTGCTCTTCCATATACTCCATTGTGAAGTCCATAGGGATTTCCATACGCACAATACGCAGGGAAGCCATTAGGCGGAAGTAGTGGTCTTCAAGAAAAAGCACCTTACCGTCGAGTACCCTGAGTGTTTCAAAAATGGAATCGCCATACAGGAAAGCCCTGTTTTCGTGGAGTATAATATCAGAAGAGGCAACCAGGGTGCCGTTGTAATTGATCATAAAAAAAGCCCTGAAAATTCAGGGCAAATATAGCTTTAAATAGGATGAATTCCTATACTGATCCTAAAACATGCTTAAGGTCTGATATTTGGTTTTCCCATAGCTGTTTAGATTCGGGAATATCATCCTCTTCTGCGAAGTCGACAACCATTAGAGAAACATCTTTAGTGATCTCATCGACAAGTATACGAAGCTCAAAATAGTAATCACCATCTTTATTATCTTCATCTACCCAGCGGAACTTTACTTTCTCGCCTGTCTTTTTAGAAGACATCCTTGCTTTTTCTTCGGTGTCATCCCAAATAAAAGTAAAGAACTCCCCTCTTGAATTCACGTTATCTGCAAACCATTCAGACAGCCCCGACGGTGTAGATATATACTGGTACAAAAGCTGTGGTGATGAAGTTATGGGAAACTCAAGTTCGTATTTTATTTTCTCATCCATTTGGTTTACTATTTTGAAAATAATTGCTCTAAAATTTTTGGAAATATATAATAATTAACATTCTAAAAAAAGCCTTTTGAAAAATAATTTTTTTCTTCACTTTTTATTTGGAACATTTAAATAAAGCCCTATATTTGCACCCGCATTCAAGGATGTAAATAACCGCAAAAATGGCGAGGTAGCTCAGTCGGTTAGAGCGCAGGATTCATAACCCTGAGGTCACGGGTTCAACTCCCGTCTTCGCTACGAAAACTAAACCCTTTGATTATCAAAATCAAAGGGTTTTTTGTTTTGTATTTATTCTCAATCTTAAAACTAATTTCATTGATCTAAAATACCTATTAATGGGTATTTTTTTGCTTTAAGAAAAATTTAACTTAGCATGTACTAAACTCTAACTTAAATCAAATAAGTTTTGATTAGCAAACAATTAGCTTACTGTATATAATTCTCAAATAAAGCAAGCATGGATAGATCAGCAACTGAAACTATAAAGGGGTACTTTTACCAATTTGATTACTCAATTTTAACTCTTCTTAATTTATCAAATGCTGATGACACCATTCAATTAGAATGCATAGAAGACATAGACATAAATACTGACAACGAAACAATAGCAGTACAATGTAAATATTATTCAAAAACAGAATATAATCATTCTGTTATCAAGGAAGCTATCATGTATATGCTATCTCATTTTGCGGAGGTAAAAGCAGGAAAAAAAAAAAGAAATCAAATATTTTTTAACTGGACATTATAAATCTGGGCAAGAGAAGCTTCCTTCAGTAATCGACATTGAATTTCTTAAGAAAAACTTTTTAACCTACACAAAAACTAAAACTGTTGGTGATAAAAAAGTAAAAAACACTTTTTATCACCATGAGCAATTAGAACTAGATGATAATGATTTAAGTAAGTTTATAAAACAGCTAACTATATCTGTAAATAGTCAAGAATTTGATGTTCAATTTCAATCAATATTAACTAACCTAAAATTGCAATTTAACTGTAGCGATTTTACAGCAGAATATTTTTTTTACAATAATGCTCTCGGTATCATTAAAGAACTTAGTATTCAGAATCATGAAAGTAATAGATTAATTAAAAAATCAGAATTCTTAACCCAAATTGATAAAAAAGCAATTCTGTTTAACGAATGGTTTGTACAAATAAAAGGATCTAAAGCCCATTGGGCAGCTTTACGAAAAGAATATTTTACTTCTTTGAACATCTCCCCTTTTGAACGTTTTTTCTTTATAAACACTGAAGGACAAACAATTGACCCAACTGAAATTACTGATATAATTCACACAATTTCAAAAAAATGGTCTAAACTATCTCAACGAGAAACTTCCCCATTTTGCCCTTATATTTATTTAAATGGAATATCTGAACGAGAATTAATAAAGATTAAAACACAATTATTAAATGAAGGAATATCAATTAATGATGGATATCCTTTTTTAGGATCTGATTTTAGTGTAGAACATATCACAAGACCTGCAAATTATCAGAATGGCATCAAATTAAAATTTTTAAGTTCTCTTTCAGATTTGGTAACAACCTTGTCTAATATTAAAAAAAGAAGAGAGGTTTATCAATTTTATTTTGACAACATAATACTACCTTCTCTTTCTCCAGAAATAATTTATGAAAAGATACAAATCAAAAAACTTAGTGACATTAAACAAATAGTATAATAATGGATGATAAATTAAATGCGCAGGTTATTGCAGTTTTTCCAGATAAAGTAAAAATTGTAGTTGATAAATTAGAAGATTTCAAGATTGCTGAAGAAAGTTTAAGAGTCGGATCATATCTAAAAATTGAGGATAATGAAAATGCTTTATTAATTGCGGTAATAGAAAACTTCCAAATAATGGTTGGACAGGACGGCAAAAGAGATTATATAATTGAAGCTTTTCCTTTAGGAGTTTTAAGAGACGGAAAATTTGAACGCGGTGGTGATGCATTAGCGATACCTCCAAAGGAAGTAAAGCCAGCAACAATTGAGGAAATAAAAAAAATATATTTAGACTCCATTCCAAAAGATGAAAGTTTCTCTTTTGCAAAATTATCTTCTAATCATAATGTAGTAGTTCCTGTTAATGGCAATAAGTTTTTCAACAAACACATTGCCATAGTAGGCTCAACTGGATCTGGAAAATCTCACACATTGACTACTATTCTACAAAAGGCAATAAGTCAAAAAAACGGTTCATTCTCATTAAATAATTCCCACATTATTCTTTTTGATATCCATTCGGAATACAAATCTGCTTTCCCTGAAGCTAACTATATTAATACATCTAATCTAACTTTACCATATTGGCTACTCAATAGTGAAGAATTAGAAGAATTTTTCTTAGACACTGAAGCAAACGATCATAATCAAAGAGAGTATTGTTGAAGACAGAAAGGCAAAATTTTCTGGAACCGAAATTGAGAAAAATAAAATTCATTATGATTCTCCCATTTATTTTGACATTCAATCTGTTTTAGATTCTGCTATTTCTAAAAATACTGAATTAATTGATACGGGTGAAGTGTATGCTTCTGGAGCAAAAAAAGGTGAGGCAAAAACCGTACAAGGAAGTCTTTACGGGAAATTGACAAATTTTGTAAACAGACTTGAAAATAAAGTAAATGATTCGCGTCTCGATTTTCTCCTTGGAAGTAGAACTAAGACTATAACTTTTGAAAAAGTCTTGGAAGCATTATTGGGATATGATAGTAAAAAAACATCTAATATTACAATAATAGATTTGAGCGGTGTTCCTTTTGAAGTACTTAGTATAACTGTTTCATTAATATCTAGACTTATTTTTGAATATGGATATTTTTATAAAAGGTTACGTTCAACAAAAAATCCCGAAGAAATAATTAACAATGATGTTCCCATACTATTAGTTTACGAAGAAGCACACAAATATGTTCCTCAAAGTGATCTTTCTAAATATAGATCTTCAAAGAAATCAATAGAAAGGATAGCAAAGGAAGGCAGAAAATATGGAGTTACATTGCTTTTGGCTAGTCAACGTCCTAGCGAAATATCTGAAACAATATTTTCTCAATGTAATAACTTTATTGCAATGCGACTTACAAACCCCGTAGATCAAGGATATGTAAAAAAATTACTCCCTGATACACTTGGATCACTTGTCGAACAAATGACATCTTTTAAACAGGGAGAAGCATTGTTAGTTGGTGAATCTATTATCCTTCCTTCAGTAATTCAAATAGACAGATGTCATAAACAACCTTCTTCTAACGATATTCCATATTGGCAATTGTGGAAAGAAGAATGGAAATCTTTAGATTTCAATGAACTGACTCGCGAATGGCAAAAATAATATTAATTCAATAAAGGATTGCAACTAAGGAAATTTACATCATTCTCGTCATTCCACGCCATTAGATTGTGCCCACAAAAACACAACCCTTTGATTTAATGCATCAAAGGGTTTTTCTTTTATATCGTGCCCAGATAACCTCTCCACAACAAAGTCAAAACAATTTATTTACAATTTTCAGGTACTTCTACCTGTATGAAATTCAGGCAAATATACTCTTTACTAAATCGGCTAATAGCGTTTATTTAGTTGCCGCATATTGTAGCGGGATTCGCTATGATAGCCAAAAAGTTTACTTTTTATAAATATCACCTTACACATTATGAAAAAAATTACTTTTTTAATTTTTCTCACTACTGCTTTTGCTGCGCCTGACCTTGCTGCGCAACAGGCTGTAACTGCATCGGGGGGAGAAATTTCGGGAAGTGGCGGAACCGCTTCCCAGTCTACAGGCCAGATAGTCTACACCAGAATTTCGGGCAGTGGAGGCACGGCAACACAGGGCGTACAACAGCCTTTTGAAATCTCTGTAATTGGAAAAGATGAGCAAAAATCTATTTCCCTCAAAACAACTATTCCTCTTAATGCAATCGTTTCTCCCAATCCTACTGTCGCTACGGTATCGCTGTTCATAGAGCATGACGACCTGGCAAATTTCAGGTATGAGCTTTACGACCTTAACGGAAGGATAATTTCTCATGAAAAAATAAGAGAAAAAGAAACCATCATTTCAATGGAAACCTACCCCGCAAGTGTGTATATACTAAAAATATACGACGGCAGGTATCAATTAAAAAATTTTAAAATCATTAAGAAAGACATATGAAAAAAATAATTACGCTATTATTAATAGTAATACCATCCCTGCTTTTTGCCCAGGCTCCCGGCAAAATGAGCTATCAGTCGGTAGTACGCGATTCCCTTGGGGAAATACTTGCCTCAGCACCTGTAGGCGTTCAGATCAGCATTTTACAAGGCTCACCTGAAGGAACAGCCGTTTTTGAAGAAACCCATGAGACTACTACAAACGCTAACGGCTTACTGAGCCTTGAAGTTGGCAATGGTGATGCTGTTACAGGTTCTTTTGACGGAATAGACTGGTCTGCCGGTCCATATTACATTAAAACAGAGATTGACCCAACAGGAGGAACAAATTACACCATAACAGGCGCTAATGAGTTAATGAGTGTACCATATGCCCTTTATGCAGCAAACGGACCTGAGGGTCCGCAAGGGCCAACAGGGCCTATGGGACCAACCGGACCGACAGGACCACAAGGCCCTACCGGACCGACAGGAGCAACGGGGCCAACGGGAGCAACAGGGCCAACAGGACCGGGAGGAGCTACAGGACCCGCAGGCCCTAAAGGATCTACCGGGGCAACCGGAGCAGCCGGTCCTAAAGGAGCAACGGGTGCTCAGGGACCAGCAGGTGCTACAGGTCCTCAAGGGGCGCAGGGAATACAAGGTGCTACAGGTGCTACAGGTCCACAGGGTATTCAGGGTATTCAGGGTATTCAGGGTATTCAGGGTAACACAGGTGCTACCGGAGCTACAGGACCACAGGGCGTTCAAGGTAACACAGGAGCAACCGGAGCCACAGGACCTCAAGGGGCGCAGGGAATACAAGGTGCTACAGGCGCTACAGGTCCACAGGGTATTCAAGGAATTCAAGGAATTCAGGGTAACACAGGTGCAACGGGTGCTACAGGTGCAACGGGTGCTAACGGAGCAGGATTTTCTAACGGTACAGCTTCGGGACAAATATATCTTACAGGGGCATCATTTGCACCACAGGCACCTGTAACTGTATCTGGTGATATTACCATAACATCTGCCGGTGTAACTACCATTGCAAACGGTGCAGTAACCCCTGCTAAAATCAATGCGGGAGGAACGGCTTCTTCTTCAACCTATTTAAGGGGAGACGGACAATGGGGCACACCTCCATCCGGGCCAATGGGCGTGGTAACAATCAGCGCTAATGGCACTACGTTAAGTACTACAAACCAGATGATATACTTTACAGGCAGCTACACCGTAACACTTCCTGCTAACCCTGTTACAGGCCAAACGTTATATTTTGCCACTGAGAGCACTTCTGCAATGATTAATCCAAATGGCAAATTCTTCAGGGATGGTGGTAATAATTATAGTACTTCATCATTCTCTGATTTTGGCGGAACAACTTCAAAAGGGTTTGTTCTTGTATACAGCGGAACATATTGGTTTATATTCTAAACCAATTAAAGCCAAAACATTCAAAAAAACCCGCTCAGCAAAAAACTGAGCGGGTTTTAATTTTGAAACAAATACGTATTAGCATTTTATCTAATCGGTGCTACCGGCTTAGGTATTTCCCGAACCTCTATTTTTCCACCGTACGGAAGTACAGGGCAGGCTTTCGCAAGTTCTACGGCATCTTCCATGCTGTTTGCCTGAAGCACGATATTGCTTACCACCCTCAGATTTCCGGAAAAAACAGTTTCGTTCTTTACTTCTTTATCTTTTCCTGTAACGGTATACCCCTCTCCCGGAAAAGCAAAGCTCAGGATATATACCCCCTCGGCCTTCCATTTTTCGAGAAGTTTATCCCATTGTACTCCCGCTTCCTTTGCCTGTTGGGTTGTATAATTATCCGGTACCCTTACCAATAAACTGTACTGTTTCATCTGATTTTGTTTTGATTGTAATGCTTTGTTTTGCGAATACATCTCATTACCTGAAAACGCCAGGCAAATAAGAACTGTTAATAAGACTGGTTTCATTTGTAGTATTTTTATACAAATATCAGCCTGTGTAATATCTCAATCCTTGTAAAAAATCATTGATTTTTACCAATACTGACCTGATTTGAAAAAATCAGTAGGTGTAAGTCCTGTGAAAAGTTTAAAATCCTTATTGAAGTGTGGCTGATCATAATAACCATTATCTAATGCTATATCCAACAGTGATGCTGATGCATAATTTTGCCCAATGATGCATTTCATCTTTACAATAGCCGAAAATTGTTTGGGTGTGGTACCTGTAACCCTTCGGAAACGTTTTTCGAACGCATCCTGACTAATGAAAAGGCTTTTTGAAAGCTCGCTTATCCGTAACATTCCCTTTCCGGAATAAATACGCCTGATTGCCTCAGCCACCAGATTATCGGGTTTATAAAGCAATAGCTTAGAATACAGGAATGTTTCTATAATGGTAATTCTTTCATAATTATTACCGGAGGCTGCAAGCTGTTCTTCTATAATTGAAACTTCTGATTGCAGAAAGAAATTATCCAATGAAACGCTTTCTTCAAACAACCCATGCAATGGCTGCCTGAAAAATGCCGAAACTCCGGTTTCACAAAACTCTACAATGAGAGCCGATGTTTCAGGTGCATAGTTAATAAGCCTGAACGATTTTCGCAAACCTGAAAACACACCCGCAGGCAAAGCCATTTTAACCGTCTCATTGATGTAAGATATCTGACCCGAAAAACGAAATGCCATAGCAAATGAAGTACCCGGCAACACCCTGTTTACGAGTTCGCCTTTGCTTTCAATAATCCTGTAGGACTTGACAAATTGCTTTAGAGCGTCTGAAGGGAAGTATATTTTGGCTTTCATGTTGTCATTATCTTGTTCCTTACCCTTCAAACTTAACGGGCAGCGTATGTTTTTCGCTTTCGCCAATCTTAGCCATATCAAAACCTTCCTGCCACCATCCTTTCATTTCTTTAGCATTAAAGATAAACGACCGTGTAGTTAGCAGCCTGTTGATAAAATAGAACGCCAATGTAACGTTTTGGCTTGCCGCCTCAAGATTGGCTATAAGCAGATCGTCAATAGCTATCTGGTTAAGCATAAAGTCGTAAGTACGTGAAAAAGCATCAAGGGCATTGTTAAGGGGCGGATTGTTATACACACCGTTCTTTAGCCTCAGTACTATCACATCTACATAAGACGCTCCTTTATAGATAGCATACTGTACCGGAATAAGATTACCAAATCCTCCGTCGGCATATTCGGAACCGTCTTTTTTAAGCAGGCTCATTAAAGGAACCATGTTGGCAGATGCCCATATCCAGTCACAAAAATCTTTATAATCGTAATCGTTAGACGATTTGTATTCTATAGCCTGTGTGGTAAGGTTAGACACTGTTACCACAACTTCTTTACCCAATCTTCGTATATGGTCAAAATCAGCTTTTGTGAAGCTTTTACGAATCAGTTTACGCAGAGCGGTACTGTCGCCAAGGGTTTTCTCCCCTTTTACAAATTGCTTAAGGATACCAAAGTGATTCATACGGGTAACAACTTCTCCGTTTTTCAGCTTTACCTTAAAGGGACAAACCGTAAAGATATCTTCCTGTCTAATGCTGGTATATATCTTTTTTATGCGTTCTATATCGCCAAGGGCTAAAAACGGAACCAAAAGGCTTCCTGTAGATGTCCCTACGAATAACTGATATTCTTTATGTTGTATTTTTATGAGATATTCTGCAATTCCTCCTGCAAAAGCACCTTTGCTCCCGCCACCGGATATAACCAATGCATTCATGTAGTGTTGTGTGTTTTATAGCAATTACTTAAAGATAAGGCTTTTTATCTAAAACACCGCAAAGCGTTATATTACATTTATGTATAAAATAAAAATGCCCCCGCTGTGCGGAGGCATTTTAAATTAACCTTTAAAGGTTATATCTTAGTGAGCAACTTCAGTTGAAGTAGCAACCTCAACTTCAGTAGCTGAAGCAGCTTCTGGAGTAGCTACAGTATCAACTACAGTTTCTTCAGTTACTACAGTTGTAGTATCAGCAGTAGCATCAGCGTTAGCAGCATCTTCTTTTTTTCCACAGCTAGCAAGTGTAAGAACTACAGCAGCTGAAAGTGCGATCATTTTTTTCATGATAGAGTTATTTATAAGATTAATTAAATTTCGATTTTTATATCTGAGACAAAAGTACACTGTTTATACACTGCTTTTGGGCAGAAGTGGTAAAATGGGGTTTTGACTTGGTGAAAGTAATAGGAAAAGCATGTAAATTTGATTTACTTTACATTATTAATACTACACCGAATGCGTTTCACTGCCATTTTACCCTTATTATTTGTACTGTTTTTAGCTCCTGCAGGCCTGAAAGCACAAGATTCTGTTCCAAAAAAACCTCAAACTTCCCCCGAAATAAAAAAGGCGGTTACCAATCTGGAAAAGTCTCTTATAGAAAATGATAACCTTAAGATAGCTTATAACTATGAAATACTCGCTAAAGGCTTTAGCGACAAAGATGACCTGCCTAAGGCTGAAGAATTTTTGCTCAAGGCACTCGACATATATAATGCTGCCAATAACAATGTAGGCAAGGCCAGATCTATGAGAAGCATTGCAAAAGTGCAGGAACTGCAAAATAAAATAAATGCTGCTACAAAAAACTACAAAATCGCGTTTGACCTATCGGTAGATGACATCACTAAAAAACTAAACAGGAACGATTACAACCGATTAATAAACAGAGGAAATACAACACTCGAAGACAGCTATTTAAAGGCTAATGTAAAGTTGCTTGAAGAAAAGAACATCAAAAGCGAAATTGCAGACAACTATATATTGCTGGCAAAACTCAACCTGAGAAAAAATGACAGTACCGAGGCTTTGGCTTTTTATGAAAAAGCAAGCAGTTATTCGAGAAAGAATTCGGCAAAAGAAATTAAAATTTATGGTGAGATGGCAAAGCTTCTTACCGGAGGCAAACGTTATGAAGAAGCTATTCCGGTAGTCGAAAAATTATTGGATGAAGCCGGTGAAATTAAAGATTATGATACGCAGATAATACAACTTCAGTTTTTGGCTTCTATTTACTTTAAGGCAGGAGACACCGAAAAAGCCGTGGCATCACTAAAGGAATCATACAACATTGCTGCTGTTAATGGACGTACTTTTGAAGCCAGGGAAAGTGTACAGCAGCTTGTAGATTACTACAAATCGATAAAAGATGATAAGGCAAGTATGGAGATGTATGAAACCTTTATGAAGAACCTTGACAGGATCATTCTTTCTGACCATTCCCTTACCGATGCCAAAACCTTCAGGGTGACTGAAGAACGCATTCGCCGCCTTGAAAGCGAAAAGTCATTTAAGGACGAGCTCATCAGCCGAAAAAACACCTTTACTTATTTTCTGTTAGGGTCGGTAGCGCTTTTATTGCTTATTTCGAGCTTTATCATAAAAACACTCTATTCTATAAAAACCAAGAACAAAGAGATCGCTTTGCAGTCGCTGCGTCTGGAAATGAATCCGCACTTCCTGTTTAACAGCCTTAACAGTGTAAATCAGTTCATTGCCCAAAATAACGAACTCGCTGCCAATAAATACCTTACCTCCTACTCTAACCTGATGCGCAATACCATGGAAAATTCCAATAAGGATTTTGTAACTTTGGGCAATGAAATAGAGAACCTTACTAAATACCTGGAACTGGAACATCTTCGCTTTAAAGACAAGTTCGACTACCAGATAAACGTTGACCCAAAGCTTGATCCCGAAAACATATGGGTACCTAACATGATTGCACAGCCACATTTGGAAAATGCTATCTGGCACGGGCTTCGTTACAAAGAAGAAAAAGGACTCCTGAAAATGAATTATACCCTTAGCGGAAAAAACATAGTGATCACCATTGATGACAACGGTATAGGCCCTACAAAGAGTAATGAGCTGAAAACACATAATCAAAAAGCTCACGAGTCGAGGGGACTTACCAATACCAAAGAACGTATGGCGTTGCTTAACCAGCTATACAAAACTAAAATGGACTTTACTATGACCGAAAAGCAAAGTCCGGAAACCGGAACTATTATAAAAATTACTGTCCCAATAATACATAAACCATGATGAGCCTTCCTAAAATAAGGAGTGTAATTGTAGAAGATGAAACTGCAGCAAGAGAAGCCCTGAGAAGCTATCTTACAAAATACTGTCCGCAGGTAGAGATCGTTGGCGAAGCTCATAACAGCCGTGAGGCAGTGCCTTTGCTTCATGAACTAAAGCCTCATCTTGTTTTTCTTGATGTAGAGATGCCTTTTGGAAATGCATTTGATGTTCTAGAAGCCTGTGGCGACCTTACATTCGAAACCATATTTGTAACCGCATTTTCTGAATATTCGCTAAAGGCACTTAATATGAGTGCTGCTTACTACCTATTAAAGCCCATAAGCATCGAAGAACTTATTGTTGCCGTAAACAAAGTACAGCAGCAAATAATAAATAAAGAAGTATTTAACCGCAACAAGGTTATTGTAGAGAACTTCCGTGAGCCTAAACAGGAAAAACAGCAGGTAATACTGCCCACTATGGAAGGCTTTGAGGTCGTTAAGATGGAAGAGATCATACGCCTAAAAGGAAACGGTAACTTTACCGACCTGTATCTTACTAACGGCGACAAAAAAATGGCGTGCCGCTTCCTTAAATATTTTGGAGAAATGCTGCCGCTGCCATTTATAAGGGTACATAAATCGCATATAGTTAACCTTAATTTTGTTAAGTTATACAACAAAGGCGGCTATATTACACTGGAAGATGGTGCCGAGGTAGAGATTTCCCCTACTTACAAAGAAGAATTCATGAAGAATTTTAAGTAATAAAAAGAGCTCCTTTTCAGGAGCTCTTTTTACTTTATAACGATAGTTTTACGCACTGATCGCAATTTGCGGATAAATTTCTCTTAATCTCTTTTTAAAGTTTACCATTTCCTGCTCGTTATCAGCAAGTATTTTGTAGCGGGAACCCGACTCATATGGAGTTCTTTCAAAAGTAAGGTTGTTTCTTTTAAGCATACGCTCAATAAGATCATGGTCGATAACATGTTTGTAAAGTGTTCTGAAAATAGTGATGTGCATGGCTGTAAAATTTTGGGTTAGTCAATCTTTTTTATACTCATTACAATTCTTCTCACGAGCAGCAAACACTATGGCTTTCTGCTCTTATATAAAATT
>QFQM01000525.1 GCA_003243255.1 Flavobacterium psychrophilum
ATATTTTGACAAGCACTTGGCCCGGTACAAGTCCACGAAGTCGAAATGAAGCAACCCTTGCGGAAGCTTTGAAACTATGGTTGGACCTGCTTATTCCTTGTCTGCTCTATACAACCCGAATCTTTATTAAATTGCGGATGAAAATGAATGGAGCAGGATTAAGCTTATAAACAGTGATTTATGTTTGATAAACTCGATTTTATCGATCAGTGAAAGCCCCGACAGCTTAGTTTAGTAACTAAATTTTAGTAACTAAATCGGTTAAGATTGACTATTTTGCAACTAATTCACCTTGATCTATCCCCATATGTCACAATCCGATTACATAAAAGATATAGCACGTTATGGGTTGGAAAATGACCAGGCTAAGTTATTAGATGTGCTGGAACAACTAATAGATCACTCCCGAAAGACTAAGAAAGTAAATTTTGCATTACAATTACAGTCCATTTTAAAAGAATCTCTTCGTGCTCAGAAAACAGGAGTTCTTTCTTCTGTTGGATCTGAATTGCATAAGCAACGTTTAGAAGATCGTGATTTGGGAGAGTTCATCCTTGAAAAAATTACCTCTGATTATACATTTGATAATCTTGTTTGTAGCGAAAATGTCATAGACGAACTTTCCTTTTTTATTGAAGAACACAAGTCTATTAACTTGTTACGGGAGTTTGAACTGCCGGTATCCAACAAAGTCTTGTTTCACGGCCCTTCAGGCTGTGGAAAGACCTTGGCTTCTTACGTCCTTGCCGGAGAACTTCATAAGCTAATGTATGTTGTCAATTTAGGAGCTATAGTGTCATCCCGGTTAGGAGAAACAAGTAAAAACCTGGCAAAGATTTTTAGACGGGCTTCCGCTGAAAATTGTGTCATCTTCATCGATGAATTCGACTCCTTGGGAAAAGTAAGAGATTATAGCCAGGATCACGGTGAAATGAAACGAATAGTTAATACTATTCTGCAATTATTAGACTTCTTACCACAGGAATGTATAGTGATTGCTGCTACCAATCAGATTGAGATGATAGATGAGGCACTTATCAGGAGGTTTGACGTAAATATTAAATTTGAACTGCCAACAGCCACTCAAATTCGTAAATTAGTTGACCTCACTTTACGGAATGGGAAATTTACGTTTGACAACGATAAAGCCGTTAGTGCTATCATTAAAAAATCGATAGGCATATCCTATTATAGCATTCAAAAGACCTTGATCACCGCGATCAAACGAAGTGTATTTGAGGCATCATCATCTAAGAAAACAGTTGGAATGATTAATACAGCCTTGTGGTCAGCTTTAATTGACGCTGAAAAAAAAGCTTTGCTCAAGCCTGTAAGCCCTCGAAAAAAGAAAGCATAACTACTTAAACATCCAAATTAAGGTCAGCATCCATATCTGCAGGGTTGATCAGGTCAAGACTATTCAAATTGATCATGTCGCTATATAAAGTGCCTGAGGCTTTGGCTTCAGGTACTTCTGATATGTTTATAACCACTGAAAAGGAATGATCCAGTTTCTCCATGGATTCTCTATATGATGCATCAATTTCTTTCTTGCCGGTACAACGAATTGCGAGCGTAATGGAGTTGTCAGCATGCTCCAGTTTTTTACCATCTAAATAAAAATGTAAATGCTGAACATTCGAATAGAGTCTGTTCTCGACTGGCCATATGTCATCCGACCAGGTAGGGCCGTTAGCAATTTTATAATCTTCAACTTTTCCTTGTGCGAGTTGCTTGATAGTTACATTTCTAAAGAAACCGAACACGATTTGAAGAGGGCAGTAATTTAAGTGATTGCCCCGTAAAGGGTCGAAGCTGTAGCACAAGGTAGCCGTAAACTCCAGTTTATTCCCGCTTTTGGCAATCGCGGGAGGAAGATCGATCTTAATACATCTAATTTCTTCGAGATGAATTTCCTCTTCCAATACAAGCGTAATTTCATTCTCATCGTTTTGAAGAAG
>QFQM01000526.1 GCA_003243255.1 Flavobacterium psychrophilum
CAGCAACTGGTGCAGGCCACGCGCCTGCAGCTGTCGGCTCAGGACGTGGCCGAACTCAACCAGGCCAGTCAGGAAGAAGGCGCAAGGGACTGACCTGCGCAGGCCAGGGCAGCCTGCCCGCCCTGGCCCGGGGCCTCTCAGCCCGCCAGCAGCGCGGGCAGGATCTGGGCCGATGGGCCGCGCAGGCACTGGTGCGCTGCGTCATCCAGCTCGGAAGGCGCCGGGTTGATGACGGCCACGTGCGCGCCTGCCCGGCACGCGATTCGGGCCAATCCCGCGGCCGGATACACGGCGCCCGAGGTGCCGACCACCAGCAGCACCTCGCAGCGCTGCACGGCAGCCTCGGCGGCCTGCCATACGCCCATGGGCAGGGACTCGCCGAACCAGACCACGCCCGGGCGCACCAGATTGCCGCAAACCGGGCACTGCGGAGGCTCGCCAGGGTTCAGCCCGGCCAGGTCGCAGCAGGCGCGGGGCCGCTCCAACCAACGGTCGCGCATCAACTCGCCATGCAGGCACAGCACGCCGGGGCTGCCCGCGCGCTGGTGCAGGCCATCCACGTTCTGCGTGACCAGGGTCATGCGGCCCGGGTGCTGCAAGGCCCACTGCGCCAGCGCATGGTGGCCTGCATTGGGCTGCACTGCCGCCACGGCCTCGCGCCGGTGCGCATACCACTGCCACACGCGCTGCGGATGGGCGCGAAAGCCCGCTTCACTGGCCATGTCCTGCGGGTTGAACTGTGCCCAGTAGCTGTTCTTGTCATCGCGGAACGTGGGCACGCCAGACTCGGCACTGACGCCTGCGCCCGTGAGCACGGCGATGTGCGCTGCATGTGCGATGCGCTCGCGCAGCTTGTGCAGCTCGTGCAGTCCGCACTGGCCGGGCAGTTCAGCGGCAGCCGCAGGCAGCGAAGTGAGGGAAGGTTCGTCGGGCATCGGAGGGCGAAGGAAAAAAAGCAGGCCATTGTGCGGCAGCGCCGCCCCAGGGCGCATCAAATGCCTTTTTCCACCATCTCCAGCAGGCGCAGCGCCAGCGCACGCCGCTGCTCGGGTGTGGCACGGCGCAGCGGGCCGTCGATCACCAGCAAGGCCATGCCGTGCACGGCCGACCAGGCCAGGAACTCGGCCTGGGGACGGCGCTCGGGCGGCAGCACGCCGGCCTCGGCCATGCTGTCCAGCGCATAGCCCAGCAGCTCGAACGGGTTCAGGCCCATGGCCGCCGCACGCGTGGTGTCGGGCGGCAGGTCCACGTCGTACTCGACGGAGGCAAAGGCCGTGCGGAACCAGCCGGTCTCCGTCTGGGCAAAGCCCAGGTAGCCCCGGCCCACGGCAGCCAGCAAGGCGCGTGAGCGCAGCAGCGCATCGGGCAGGGCACGGGCCTGGGCCATTTCGGCCTCGATGGCCGCGGCCAGCGCGCCCAGGGCGGCAGCGCGCACGGCGTCAAACAAGGCCTGGCGATTGGCAAAGTGGCGATAGGCGGCATTCGGCGCCACGCCCGCCCGGCGCGTGGCCTCGCGCAGCACGATGGCCTGGGGACCGCCTTCGCGCGCCAGTGCCAGGCCGGCCTCGACCAGGGCCTGGCGCAGATCGCCGTGGTGGTATGACTCACGGCTGACACGTCGCTGCGTCACTGTTTTCTTTCCTTCCTTACCGACAGGGCAGCCGCCTTCCGAAAGAAGGCGGCTGCGCCCCGCCATCGATTTACAGCTTGACACCAAGGCTGACAAGGCTCGATGTGGACAGCGTCCATTTTAGTCCCTAGCATCTGTGGACGGCGTGCAAGCGCCGCGCAGAAATCCATGAAAAGCCGGTTCCAAACGGCACACAACGGTAACAACGGCATCGACCGTCACCAAGGAGACAAGCATGGCTTTGCACGCCGGCCGCATCCAGCCCTGCCTCTGGTTCGACAACCAGGGCGAGCAGGCAGCGCACTTCTATACGGAGGTGTTTCCCGATTCA
>QFQM01000102.1 GCA_003243255.1 Flavobacterium psychrophilum
AAATCATTATAATTTTTATACTGCTAATATCTTTAAGTACGATTCGAAGCTTATTGGTATTGTTTACCATTATCGGAATTCGAGATTCTGAATAACCCAACAATCTATTTAGTATTAAGTAATATTTATCTTTTTCCAATCATACGCTATGTGAATCTCCATAAACAGGGATAGTACATTACCCCCTTCGCTATTGCGTGACGTTTGAAATCGTATGGTGAGGGCTCTTGAACGGCCTTTGGTTCATCAGGCCTCCTTCTTTAACCTTTCCTGCTACACTATGAATTTTAGTAGTTTCAAGTGCTTCTTTTAGGGTCATTGGGGGCAAAATGCTTGGTAATCGTTTAGCCAGCATGGTTTTTCCTGCTCCCGGTGGGCCTATCAGTATTATATTGTGACCACCTGCAGCAGCTATTTCCATACAACGCTTAATAGACTCCTGCCCTTTTACATCACTGAAATCAAATTCAGGAAAATCAAGGGTTTTATAGAATTCCTCACGGGTATCAAATACAGTCGGTTTCAGATCCCCTCTTCCTTCAAGGAAATCGATAACCTCAAGAACATTTTCAACTCCGTATACCTCAAGACCGTCAACAATTGCAGCTTCCTTTACGTTTTGCTTTCGCAAAAAGAAACCTTTAAAACCTTCTTCCCTTGCTTTGATAGCAATAGGAAGGGCCCCTTTTATTGGCTGTAAACTTCCGTCAAGCGAAAGTTCACCCATAATCACGTATTTATCCACTTCGTCAGAAACTATCTGTCCTGAAGCTGCTAAAATACCAACAGCAAGCGTCAGATCATAAGCAGAACCTTCTTTACGCAAATCGGCCGGAGCCATATTTATTGCGATTTTCTTTCCGGGTAACTGGTAACCGTTATTTTTAAGCGCGGCAGCTATTCGGTAACTACTCTCTTTAATAGCACTATCAGGCAGACCCACAAGGTGATAACCTACTCCTTTGTCAATATTGACTTCAATTGTAATTGTGGTAGCTTCTACACCGAAAACGGCACTACCGAAGACTTTTATCAGCATATAATTTATTTTGAATGGCGTATAAAATGTATTTTATATTCTAACGAAAGTAAGAAATTGTTTTGAGATAATCCAATATACAATTTGTCCGGAAAATTTTACAGTTCATCGAAAAGTCAAAAAATACCCATTAATGGGTATAGAAGGATTCTTACTCATTAATATTTTTGCCACCGCAATTCAGTCGACAGAAAAGCAAATTAACCAATAAAATTAATTAAAATGTTAAAATAAATTAAGGGTAGCCGTTATAGCTACCCTTAATTTTACATTATTGATTATAAAATATTTTATAAATAACTTAATCAGTATAAATTATTTAATTTATACTGATTAATATAACCGCTATGACTATTTCCTATCTCTTTTAATATACTTATATATCAAATAAAGGAAATATATTACTATAACTAATAATATTATTTGTATAATTTGCCAAGTGGCTAATGAAGTTGAAAAATCCATAATTCTAAAATTTGATTAACATGGAAGAGTGATAACAAAAGTAACGTATTGAGTATAGAAACAGCTGTCATCTACAAGAAGTAAATTGTAATTAAACGACCCCGTAACAATGACTTT
This sequence comes from Flavobacterium psychrophilum, assembly GCA_003243255.1. The sequence goes on from QFQM01000102.1 coordinate 1,622, forward strand.
ATTTCCTTTTTGAACAAATGAACCTTGAGACCAAGTAGTCCCTAGATGCCATCCACCGTAAGTTGAACCTACACCTGTAACTTTACCACCAGCTACTGTTACGTTAAAGTATAATGTCCCAAACCCAGCTCCGATTGAACCAGTATACATTCCATCTCCACAATCTCCAGATGTTAATTTAATATTTGGAACTTCAATTTCGCCATCAAACTGTTTGTCTAGGTCATTTGCCCATACCTTAAATTCATCTACGTTGCTAAAATGAATTGCTTCATTTGGGTCAAGACTCGAGTCTTGTGTTAGTGAGTTGCCCAATCCCTGAGCTATATCTTGAAATTGTTGAAAATTATTTGATTTTTGAGTAATTTCACTTCCGCTCGAATTAAAATTTGTGTCTGATTCATTATCACATGAAACTAGACTAGTGGCAATTAGAGAAAAAGCAATTAAAGCTTGCGCTGAGATTTTTTTTAATTCATGTTTTTAATAGATTTTTTAATAATTGGTTAATATTTTGTGGCAAACATATATTTCGCTACTCATAAAACATAATAAAAAAGATAAAATGAAATAAAAAATCGCCAAAATGCCAAATTGAAAATTTATTCCTACGTAAAAACACCTAGTTTTAAGATACCTGAAAGTTTCAAATATATCTATTCAATGTTTACTTAACCTTCTTAACTGTTCTGTCATCAACCTCACAAGCTCTTGCAACATCCTTCTGTTTCATCTTTGGAAAATCCTGAATAATCTTTACTACCTTGGGATATTTCTTTAGTATCTTACTATCATTCCCAGTTGTTCCCTTCGTATTTATTCATCACTGCCTTTATCCTCAGCACTTACCACTCTTTTAGTCTCCTTTTATCTATCTCTTACAACAACCATCAAGGCCTTCGTAAGCAATCGCATCAGCTTTTATATCGTCAGCATCATAGCCCAGTTTGCTAATAGCTGTCTTTATTTTTGTAAGATCGGTTTTCTTAGAGTTATAAACCACTTTAATGGTCATTGCTTTTTCATCAAGAGTAATCATCTGTATCCCTTTTTCTTTAAGTAATGTTTTTTCCAGTCGGTCTCCACAAGATTCGCATGCTTTGCAGTGATCACAATAAATAGCGGTTTTAATTACAGCCGTATGAACAGTTTTTTGTTTTGGTTCCTGTGCATTAGCATTTGCTGAACTTAACGCTACAATGAAAAGAAAAAGAAATGTTTTAATTGCAGTTTTCATGTTTAGATAAATCGGTTTGGTTTATACATCGAAAATAAGGAAATAAACTGAACTCATGAAGTCACTCTAAAAATAAACGCCTAAATTTCTCCAATAAAAAATATTGCTTATTTTTATTAAAATTAAAAACACCAATTATATAACGTATGGGACTATTTAATGCCATTATGGGTAATGCTTCGGCTGTTGATATTGAAAAAATTCAGGGAGAATTCCAGCCAATGTTAATTCCGGGCGAACAAATCGAAAAAGCTTTTAAACTGATCAGGGATATGTTTGTTTTTACTAATAAGAGGCTAATATTAGTTGACAAACAAGGTCTTACAGGCTCAAAAGTTGATTATCAATCAATCCCTTACCACAGCATTACTAAGTTCTCTAAAGAAAGTGCCGGATTGCTTGATCTTGATGCTGAACTTAAAATATGGGTACGTGGTGAAGCAATGCCAATCAAAAAACAATTTGGTAAAGACAATAATATCAATGAGGTATATATGATCTTAAGCCAGCATATACTATAAACCAATCGCCTAAACCTATTTTATATTACCTTAGCCAAAACACGCAACGTTTTGGCTATTTTTTTAAATATTTATGACAGGAAATACATTAGTAATAATCGGTGGAGATGCGGCAGGAATGTCGGCTGCATCTAAAGTAAGACGCGTTCAGCCCGACAGGCAAATAATTGTTTTTGAGAAATCGGCATATACTTCTTACTCTGCATGCGGTATCCCCTATTTCATCTCCGAAACTGTCAAATCTGTTGATGAGCTTATTGTACGCAGTCCGGAAACATTCAGGGAGAAGTATAATATCGACGTTAGAACTATGCATCTGGTTTTGGAAGTTGATACCCAAAACAAGAAAATCAAAGTTCTCGATAAAGAAAAAAACAAAGAATTTTGGCAACCGTACGATCAGTTGTTGATTGCAACAGGAGGTAAATCCTTTTGCCCTGATATGTCCGGTAAAGATGCTGATAATGCTTTTGGGGTTACAACCCTTAAAAGCGGTATAAATATTGAAAATTTTATAGAAGAAAATAAGCCCAAATCAGCGGTTATAATCGGGGGCGGCTATATTGGTCTTGAAATGGCAGAAGCTTTGCTTATAAGAGGCCTTAGCGTTACTATTGTTAATCGTGGAAAGCAATTAATGAACACGCTTGACCCCGATATGGGTGAAATGGTTTCGGAAGCAATGCGAAAACTGGGCGTGACTGTACACTGTGAAGAAGAGTTAAAGGCTTTTGAGGTAAATAATAATAAAATTAATACCGTTGTTACCAGCAAACGCTCTATACCTGCTGATATAGTTATTTTTGGAATGGGTTCTGCTCCAAACACCGAATTTTTAAAAGGATCGGGAATTGAGCTAGGCGTAAAAAATGCCATTAAAGTGAATGCTCAGATGCAAACTAACATTAAGGACATTTGGGCTGCTGGTGATTGTGCGGAAACCTTACATTTGATAAGTCACAAACATGTTCATATTGCCCTTGGCAGTATAGCAAATAAAACAGGGGTTGTTGCAGGTAGCAGTATCGCCGGTGAGACACCGAATTTCCCTGGAGTTGTTGGTACTGCTGTGTGCAAAATATGCAGCTATGAAGTGGCTCGTACAGGATTGCTTGAAAAAGAGCTTACAGCACTTCAGATAGAATACGTTACCGGAACCATCAAAAGCAGAACAAGAGCTCACTATTATCCTAATTCAAAAGATATCACTGTAAAATTATTAGCAGAGAAAAACAGTGGACGTTTACTTGGAGGACAGATTATTGGTGAAGAAGGAGCAGCTAAGCGTATTGATGTACTTGCAACAGCACTGACTCATAATCTTACACTGCAAAATATAATTGATCTCGATCTTTCCTACGCTCCACCGTTTTCCCCTGTTTGGGACCCGGTACAGACGGCAGCAAGAAAACTGATAAACGATATATAATAAAAAAAAAGCCTTCTGAAAAGAAGGCTTTTTTTTTATTTCTTGAAGTTGGAAATACCAGCGGTAAGCCAGGTTTTATATTCTTCCACATCCGGAGTATAAGCAACAGGCTCATTTAACTTAGCCTCATCGGCAGGGTTAACCAATACGTAGTAAGGCCTTGCATTTGAAGCATAACGTTCTACTTCAAAATCACTCCATTTCTCCCCTACAGTCGTAATTTCTCTTCCTGATTTAGAAGTGAATATTTCATTTTCAGGTAGTTTTTTTCTTGAATCACAATAAAGAGAAATAAGTACTACGTCATTTTTAAGAACAGAAAGTACCGCAGGATCTGACCATACATACTCTTCCATCTTACGACAGTTTACACATGCATGCCCTGTGAAGTCAATCAAAATAGGCTTATTTACAGATTTTGCATATGCCAGTCCTTTATCATAATCATGGAACGCTACAATCCCGTGAACAACATATTCTGCATCTGCAGGTAATGCTTTAGCATCAGTAGATGATGCAGTTGCACCGCCTGAACCTCCAAATCCAAATGGAGATTCGCTATAATTTAATGGTGGCGGGAATCCGCTTATTACTTTTAAAGGCGCACCCCAAAGTCCCGGAATAAGATAAATTGTAAAACATAGCGACAATACACCCAAAAGCATCCTTCCTACCGAAATAAACGGAACAGGACTATCATGAGGCGTTGAGAATTTACCAAACAGATAGAATGTCAAAGTAAGGAATATACCAATCCATATAGCGATAAATACTTCTCTTTCCAGTATGTGCCATTGTTCTACAAGGTCTGCATTCGAAAGGAATTTGAATGCTAATGCTAGTTCAATGAAACCGAATACAACCTTAACAGTATTAAGCCAACCACCTGATTTAGGAAGGTTACCCATAAGATTAGGGAATAATGCAAATACCATGAATGGCATTGCTAATCCAAGTCCGAAACCTGTCAATCCTACAGTTAATAATATAGCTCCTCCTTCTGATGATAACACTGTACCAAATACAAGTCCTAAAGCAGGGCCTGTACATGAAAATGATACAATAATAAGTGTCAGTGCCATGAAGAACACTCCTATCAAACCTCCCGAGTTTGAAGCATTATCAGCTTTACTGGCAAGACTGTTAGGCATAGTGATTTCAAATGCACCAAAGAATGATATTGCAAATGTTACAAATATTGCAAAAAAGAACAGGTTAAGATATACATTAGTAGAAATGTCAGCAAAAACATTCTCGCTGATACCTTCAAAAATATGGAAAGGAACAGAAAGAAGTATATAGATAGCAACAATACAAATACCATAAAATACGGCATTAAAACGCCCTTTGGATTTACTGCTGTTTTGTTTCAGGAAGAAACTCACAGTCATTGGGATCATTGGGAATACACAAGGTGTAAAAGTCACAAGTATACCGGCTAACAGTGTTCCAAGGAATATTGTCCATGGATCTTTAGGCTCTTCTTTACTTTCTTTTGGAGTTTCAGCATCTTTTACTATGGTTTCGGTTATTTCTCCGGATTTCATAGTTTTTACCAAATCTGCTTTTGCAGTATCAGAAACTGTTGTAGCAGTCACATCGCTAGTAGCTACAGCAGAGGTAGTTAGAGTTGAAAATTTGACAACCTCTTTAGAAGTCAATGTCTTTACGTTAAACTCGAAGTTACTAATTTCCTGTATGCAAGACTCCTGACATACCTGAAAATCAATTTTAACCTGAACCAGTTCAAGACCAGGGTTTGTAACCTTTATTAGCTGCTTAAGCTGAAATTTGTGATGCCAAAAACTTTCTGTTACAGCAAAAATATCACTGTACTTTTGCTCAGGTTTAGTTTCTGAAGTCTTTCCAACAGCATTAAAATTACCTTTTTTATTTACAAGCTCAACAATCATAGGTAGTGAGCCATTTTCATCCGTAAATTGTGAATAAACATGCCAACCATCCTCAATAACAGCATCCATTGTCAATAAATACTGATCTGCCGATTTCTTTTCAATTTTTGATTTCCATTTTACAGGATGCACAACTTTAGGTCCTTGTGCCTGTGCAGTTAATCCTGAAAATAACAACACAAAAAAGAATAACAAAACTCCCTTTTTCATTTTATAAAAGCTCAATTTTTAATATAGTGTCTGTTGTATTACGTATTTTAAAACGGTCATCGGCACGTTTACCAATGATCCAGATAATCTCATTTCCTGAACAAATAAGCCAGGTATTTTCTTTTTCAGACAAAGACATTTTTTCGTCTTTAAAGAATTTAGAAACCTTTTTTTTCTGCCCATTCATGCCAAGTGGACAAAAATAGTCACCATCCTGCCATTTACGCACAAATAAAGGGAATTTTATTAAGTTATTATTAACAAATAACACATTTTTTGTTGAATCTGATGATATTCCGTCTACCAATTCCAGTTTTATTGATAATGGTGCATCAATTTGTGTAATGCCTTCCTTTATCTCATAAATTTCTTTATCAACCGGTTTTAAAGGTTCAAGAATGAGTACTCCTCTATCCTTTAACAATCTATAGCCTGAGGAGAAAATCTGCTTGCCGGACTGTGCTTCAGGCAAAGCATAAATGTCATTCCATGATGTAAATCCAAAGGGATTAAGCCATTGGTACAAATAAGCCTTATAATTTGGCAGTCGCAGCAATTGCTCAATATTGATGTGTTTTTGCCCTTCTTTCTCCGAAACGACCTGCTGATACATTAATATAGCTGCATCATGTGCCAATGAAGCAGATTGCTGCAAATTATTTATCGTCTGGATAAAAGAATCTTCAAACGAAGGATTAAGTGCCTTTAGCTCAGGAATTATATTATGTCTCAGCTTGTTTCTCAAATACTTATCCGACGCATTGCTGCTGTCTTCACGCCATTTAATGTTGTTATCAAAGGCATAACTCTCAATATCTTTTCGTGTAAAAGTCAATAATGGCCTTATTATATTTCCGTTTTGTTGCGGAATGCCTGTTAAGCCTTCCAGTCCTGTACCTCTGGAAAAATTGATTAGAAAAGTTTCAATATTATCATCAAGATGATGGGCAGTTAACAGATAATCAAGGCTATGCTCTTCCAGTAATTGCTCAAACCAAATATAGCGAAGCTGTCTTGCTGCTACCTGAATTGATAGTTTATTATCAGCAGCAAAAGCCTTTGTATCAAAACGAGTTGCAAAAATACTGACAGCATTATTTGAAGCATAATTTCTTATGAATTCTTCATCTCCATCGCTCTCTTCTCCTCGTAATCCAAAATTGCAATGAGCAATGGTGACATCATAATTTAGCTGTTTTAGAAGATGGACTAAAACAACACTATCTATGCCGCCACTTACTGCTACAAGCAATTTGGAATCTTTTAAAAAGGGAAAATTTTCGGATAAATGTTCTTTGAATTCTGAAAGCATTTTCAAAGTTAGTAAATTATGTTCGAATTATGACTCAAGTACCGAACGCATCGCACGAGCTTTCAATAGACATTCTTCATATTCAGATTCAGGAACAGCTTTAGAAGTAATTGCGCTACCAACAGAAAAAGAAATGTACTTATTCTCTGCATTGTAAAGTATGCTGCGAATAACAACATTAAAATCAAAATCACCTTCAGGGCTAAAATAGCCCACTGCACCACTGTAAAGTCCACGTTTGGTTTCTTCCAGCTTTTCGATGATCTGCATTGCTGATATCTTTGGGGCTCCGGTCATGCTTCCCATTGGGAAGGTTGTTTTTATAACGTCAATCGGATAAAATTCTGGTTTAAGTTCTGAAACCACAGTCGATATGAGATGATGTACCTGTTTAAAAGCATAAGGACCACAAAGCTCCTCAACTTTTACAGATCCTTTAACCGCTGTTCTGGAAAGATCATTACGTACCAAATCAACAATCATAATGTTTTCCGATCGTTCTTTCTCATTATTGTATAGCTCCTCCTGAATTGCTTTATCTTCTGTAGGATTATCACTGCGTCGTGCAGTTCCTTTAATCGGTTGCGATATTATCTTATCCCCTTCTTTTCGGATATAACGTTCCGGTGAAGCTGATAGTAGATACTGCTTGTAGTTCCTGAAGAAAACTGCAAAAGGCGGCTCTGAAATCGCATTTAGTTTCTGATAGGTGTCGAAAGGGACAATAGCTGCGTTTTCTGCATAAAACTCCATACAGAAATTAGCCTCGTAAATATCTCCTCTATGGATGTGAGACAGCATCTGCCTTGCCTTATCAAGATAGCTTTCTTTTGATATTCTCTGTTGAATTGTAGTTGGTTGTCGGTTGACGGTTGTCGGTTGTTGGAAATTTAAAATTTCAGCCAGGTCACCTTCAATCTCATTATTACACATGTTCAGATACTGCAATTCAAGTTGATTCCCTTTAAGCAGAAACAGTTTTTTGGGTTGAAAGAAAAACATATCAGAAAATCCCAGACCATCAAAATTGGCTGATTTCAGCTCTTCGGTATCATTCTTTAAATCATAGGAAAGATAACCGAACAACCAGTCTTTTGTCGTTTGCTGGTAGATTTTAAGTTCCTCAAATGCATTATGATAGTCAGTCTTAATTGAAGTGAAAGCATCAATAGCCAAAACAGCATCATATGTGCTGTAATTTTGATGATAACTATTGCTGTCCAGAAATACGATTTCACGAAACTGCTGCGCCCAGCCAAGCAATTGCTTTTTATATCGTTCGGTATTTTCTATCGTAAGAATAAAGGAAGTTCTCAAGGCATTTATTTAATGATTCAAAAGTACGCACAATACTATAAAATACAAAACCCACTCCTTATGGAATGGGTTTGTTATAATTTAAAAGTGTAATCTATTAAATATGGATAGCTCTGTTTTCAGTAGCAGCAAGAGCAGCTTCTTTAACAGCTTCAGCATATGTAGGGTGTGCGTGAGACATTCTTGAGATATCTTCTGCAGATGCTTTAAATTCCATAGCTGTTACTGCTTCAGCGATAAGGTCAGCAGTACGTGCACCAATCATATGTATACCAAGAACTTCGTCAGTTTTTGCATCAGCAAGGATCTTAACAAATCCGTCAGTATCCATACTTGCACGTGAACGTCCAAGGGCTTTGAAAGGGAAACTTCCTGATTTGTACTCAACACCGGCTTCTTTAAGCTGTTCTTCTGTTTTACCAACAGCAGCAACTTCAGGCCATGTGTATACTACACCTGGGATTAGGTTATAATCGATGTGAGGTTTTTGTCCTGCAAGGGTTTCAGCAACAAATACACCTTCTTCCTCAGCTTTGTGAGCAAGCATTGCACCTTTGATAACGTCACCGATTGCATAAATGTTAGATGCAGATGTCTGCAAATGATCATTTACTTCTATCTGGCCTCTTTCAGTAACTTTTACTCCAGCAGCTTCAGCGTTAAGTCCGTCTGTGTAAGGACGACGGCCAACAGATACTAAAGAGTAATCACCATCTAAAGTGATCGTTTCACCTTTAGCATTTTCAGCCTGAACCTGAACACCCTCTCCGTTTCTTTCAACAGATTTAACTTTGTGAGAAGTATAGAATTTCATTCCCTGTTTCTTAAGTACTTTAGTAAGTTCTTTAGAAAGACCTGCATCCATACCAGGAATGATTCTGTCAAGATATTCCACTACTGATACCTGAGCACCAAGGCGAAGGTAAACCTGACCTAGCTCAAGACCAATAACACCACCACCAATTACGATAAGGTGTTTTGGAACTTCTTTTAATTCAAGAGCTTCAGTAGAAGTTATTATTCTTTCTTTGTCAATTTTGATAAAAGGAAGAGACGATGGTTTAGAACCTGTAGCGATAATGGTGTTTTTAGCCTCAATCACTTCCGAAGAACCGTCATTTTTAGTTACTTTAATATGAGTAGCATCTTCAAATGAACCTAATCCTTCAAAAACAGTGATTTTGTTTTTATCCATAAGGTATTTGATACCCGAAACATTCTGATCAACAACACCTTTTTTACGGGCAATCATCTGCTCAATATTTACTTTAATTTCTCCGGCAATATCAATACCGTGCTCTTTAAAGTGTGTAGTAGCGTCATGGTAATGGTGTGACGAATCCAGCAAAGCTTTTGATGGAATACAGCCCACGTTAAGGCAAGTACCTCCAAGTGTTGGGTATTTTTCAATAATTGCAGTATTAAAACCCAATTGCGCACAGCGTATTGCTGCTACATATCCGCCGGGACCTGAACCTATAACGACTACGTCAAATGAACTCATAATATATATTTTTGTGTGATTTTATTTATTGTCACGCAAATTTAGGGATAATCCTTAATATGGAATAAATAAAAAAGAGGAATTTGCATTCCTCTTTGAATATCTCACATTTATATGTTTAAATATTTTATTTCTTCATATTGTAATAACTATCCAGAAACAAATAACGATCTCTGTTAGGTTCTTTAACCGATTTGCTTGTAACATCAAGAATCATAAGATTCATATCACCTTCAGGTTTACTAACAGGCCAGTCGGATAAACCTTTACCGTTTGGATTTCCTGTTTTAATGAAGTTTGCAATATAATCCTCTGAAATCTGAGAAGCTTTATAATCTTCTGCCGTCCATTCATATACAGGATTTGAAGCCAGATTACCAAGCATATATTCAATATCCGAAGCATGTGCAGCACCTTTAAGTTGTTCCGGCATTTTATTTTCTTCTTTTTTGCCATCATCTTTTATGATACCTCCGGCAAGTCCGGCTTTTGCATCGCCCAATTCCGATTTCATTGGTGGACGGGCTTTGGAAAAAATATATGCATATGTCGGTTGTTTCGTCACTTTTCTATGCTGATCGAGCCATTTCCATGTACTGTACACTATAAAATTGTCACTGGCCAATGCTGTGGCAGATTCAATAACTTCCTGTTCGGTATTACCGGGGTATAATTTCAGAACTTCAGCTACTTTATCTTTATAAGTATCCTCTACCCTTTTTTTGTAGTTTTCAGGGTTAGGATATTGTCCGTACATAAATGCCTGATACGGAATTTCAGCAGATGTCCATCCTGCTAACAAAGGTACTTTTGCCTGTTCGCCTGCTGCAAAAATAGCGGACGGAAGCTTAGGTAAAAAATACCCGTCAACTGCAGCTCTGGTGTTGAAAGCGCCCGGTTTTGAAGCCTCTTCTAAAAGTTGTTCTGCAGGTATTGCGCGTAATTTAGATAGTTCAGTAGTGTTTATTTTGGCAGCAAATGCTACCCCATTTTTTTCGGCATCTGCTAAAGGCACGGCATCAAGTGTAGGGTTGATCATAGCGCCACTCTGTCCTATCGCGCCTGCAATAAAATTTTTAGATAAAGGAGATGCCATTTGAGCTGATACCGATATTGATCCGGCTGATTCACCGGCAATTGTGATCTTATTTGGGTCTCCTCCAAAAGCAGCAATGTTTTTCTTTACCCATACCAACGCCGCATTTTGATCAAGAAGTCCATAGTTTCCTGATGCATGATTTGGCGATTCTTTTGTCAGTTCAGGATGTGAAAAGAAACCAAATATACCCAATCTGTAATTAAGTGTTATCGTTACAATACCTTTCTCGGCAAGGCTTTCTCCGTCATAACGATTTTCTGAACCATCACCCGCAACAAATCCTCCTCCATAAAAATAGACCAAAACCGGTAATTTTTCAGCAGGCTTTTTCGCGGGACTCCATATATTAAGGTATAAACAATCTTCACTCATCGAAGGAGCACGGAAACTCATATCTCCAAATACAGGTTTTTGCATCGCATTGCTTCCAAATTTATCAGCTTTTCGGATGCCATTCCATTTTTTTGGAGCCTGAGGTGCTTTCCAACGCAGGTCACCAACAGGCGGTTGTGCAAAAGGTATTCCTCTGTAATTTTGTATTCCGGAAGGCAAAATAATACCTTCAAGTGTCCCCTGCTCTACTTTAGCCTGCGGATTCTTTTGTGCAGCTACAACTAGTGAAAGCTGCAATAATAAGATTAAGAATAAGTGTTTTTTGGTCATATTGATAGATGTTTCTAACAAATATAACCAATATTACAATGTAATGATGTTAGTATTCTTTACCTCGCTTATCATAAAAGTACTATGAGTACTGCCAATATGCTGAAGTGTTGTGAGTTTGGTCACCATAAATTCGCGGTAAGCCTCCATGTCTTTTACATATATCTTTAAAATGTAATCATAATCCCCACTCACATGATAGCATTCTAATACTTCTTCAAGTTTAGTTACTTCCTGTTCAAAACGGGTCAGGTATTCTTTAGTATGTTGTATTAACTTAAGGTGACAAAAAACCACAAAATTCTTCTCGACCTTTTTCTGATCAATAATAGCAACATATTTATCGATGATGCCTTCACGTTCTAATTTTTTTATACGCTCATAAATTGCAGTTACCGAAAGGTTGAGTTTTAATGAAAGTTCTTTTGTCGTCTTAGTGCTATCCTGTTGCAATAACATAAGCAGTTTTCTGTCGGTTATATCCATACTGTCCCGTAAAATTTTCTTTTATCGCAAGGAAATCGATGTTGGTTATTGTAATAAATTTTAAATAAAATCAAATATATAGATTTATAATCTAACAAATATTAATAGTGTTGATTTTTAATTTATAAAAGTTTCTATTTGTATTTCAAAAATCTAAGAAAAAACTACAATCATAAACTTAAAATTTTAAAAATGGACTTTAATCCGGCTGACAAGATACAGGACTTACAATATTTTGGAGAATTTGGTGGAGTGAACCCTTCAATTTCTGATTCATCAACTTATACATTCCTTTCGGCAAAAACCATGTTCGATACATTTGAAGGAAATGCTGAAGGTTGTTATTTATATTCTCGCCACTCTTCACCAAGTAATCTTTACCTTGGTCAGGCTCTTGCCGCTATGGAAGGTACACAAACAGCAAATGTTGCCGCTTCAGGTATGGGGGCAATTACTCCGGTGCTTTTACAGCTTTGTGCTGCCGGTGATCACATTGTTACAAGCCGTACTATTTATGGAGGTACTTATGCTTTCATGAAAAACTTCCTGCCAAAACTTAACATCAATACCACTTTTGTTGACATTACTAAACTTGATGTTGTTGAAGCTGCTATCACTCCAAATACTAAAGTGCTTTACTGTGAGACTGTTAGTAATCCGCTTTTAGAAGTTGCTGATATACAAAGCCTTGCTAAAATTGCTAAAAAACACAACCTTAAACTGGTAGTTGATAATACTTTCTCGCCGCTATCAGTTGCTCCTGCTAAGATGGGTGCTGATGTAGTTATTCACAGCCTTACAAAATTCATAAACGGAAGTAGTGATACTGTAGGTGGTGTTACCTGTGGAACTCAGGAATTTATTGATGCACTTCGTAATGTGAATGATGGTGCAAGCATGCTTCTTGGTCCAACTATGGACAGCCTTCGTGCAGCAAGTGTGTTAAAAAACCTTCGTACGCTACACATCAGGATGAAACAACACAGCCACAATGCAATGTATTTGGCTCAGAAATTTGAAAACGATGGGCTTAAAGTTGTATATCCGGGACTTGAAAGTCACCCGGGACACGAACTATACAAAGGAATGATCAATAAAGAATATGGTTTCGGAGGACTTATGACTATCGATGCCGGTACTATTGATAAAGCTAATGAATTAATGGAACTTATGCAAAACCGTAACCTTGGTTACCTTGCCGTAAGTCTTGGTTTTTATAAAACATTATTTAGTGCACCGGGTTCATCAACATCAAGTGAAATCCCATTAGATGAGCAAAAAGAAATGGGACTTACAGACGGACTTATCCGATTCTCTATAGGTCTTGATAACGATATTGAGCGTACTTACAACATGATGAAAGAATGCATGATGGAAGTTGGAGTGCTTAAAGCAGCAGCTACAGTTTAACCAACCAATCAATTGTCAAAATCCGTTCATTTTTATGGACGGATTTTTTATTTGTAACAAATTCAGTCTGTAGACTACTAATTAACTTATAAACATTTCGTAGAGATGTATAGTTTCTTTAAATTCGCCCACCTAACAACAAATACATGAAAAAAACAGTATGGCTGTTCTTATTAGCTGGAATGGCTGCCACAGCACAAAAAAACCTTACCATACAGGAAGCTACAATGGGTCAATACCAAATGTTTGCCCCTAAAAGCCTTGTTGCTCCGGCCTGGAAAAAGGATTCTAAAACCATAACTTATCTGGATAACAGCTATGCTAACCTAATGGCGCGCAGCCAGGAAAGTAACTGGGCAGAAAGTACTCTTATATCTAAGACTGAACTTACCAATGCACTAAAAGCGAAGTTTCCTGCTGACACATTCGAGCTTAGAATGTTTCCATATACCTATAAATGGAATGATGCTAACACATTAGTATTAGAAGTTGCAGGTAAAAACAATGCTTATCTGGTTTTGTTTGATGTTATAAAAAAAGAAATTAAAAGCGCTATAGCTATTTCTAAGGAAGCAGCACAACAGCAGCTTTCGCCAAATGGAACTAACGCTTCATGGCTGAAAGACAACAATATCGTAATATCTACTGTTGATGGCAAAACTATCAATGTTACTAATGATACCGATAAAGGTATCGTAAACGGAAGTGATTATGTTCACCGCCAGGAATTTGGAATTGACAAAGGAATGTGGTGGAGTCCAAAAAATGACAAGCTGGCTTATTACAGAAAAGATGAAACAATGGTTGCTGATTATCCGCTTACTGATTTTAGTGCGCGAATTGCGGCCAATAAAAATATCAAATACCCAATGGCGGGTATGAAAAGTGAGGAAGTAACTCTTGTGGTTTATGATGTAAATGCTAAGAAATCGGTAACATTGCAAACCGGAGAACCTAAAGAACAGTTCCTGACCTGTATTACCTGGGACCCAAACGGGAAATTCGTTTATATTGGCGTATT
>QFQM01000103.1 GCA_003243255.1 Flavobacterium psychrophilum
CTGACGTAGACAGTTCTAAACTATATACTCAACCTGAAGAGGTTGCTTATGCATATGAAGAACTAAGCAAAGTATCTCCTCGTTTTACAGTTGCTGCTGCTTTTGGTAACGTACACGGTGTATACAAACCGGGTAACGTAAAACTTACTCCTAAAATCCTTAAGAATTCTCAGGAGTATGTTCAGCAAAAATACAACCTTGGCCACAATCCTGTAGATTTCGTATTCCACGGAGGATCTGGATCAACACTGGAAGAAATCAGGGAAGCTATTGGCTATGGCGTTGTAAAGATGAACATTGACACTGACCTTCAGTTTGCTTTTACAGAAGGTGTGCGTGACTATGTTGTGAAAAACGTAGAATATCTTAAAACACAAATAGGCAGCCCGGACGGACCTGAGTCGCCAAACAAAAAACACTACGACCCAAGAAAATGGGTACGTGAAGGTGAACTTACTTTTAATGCAAGGCTTGAGCAGGCATTTAAAGACCTTAACAACGTAAATACACTATAGTACAACAACTGCTTGCAGTAATAAACTTAACTGAAAAAGATGGCTTGGTTTAAAAGAACAGAAAAAGGGATAACAACACCAACCGAAGACAAGAAAGATGTACCTAAAGGACTATGGTACAAGTCACCAACCGGTAAAATTGTTGATGCAGACGAACTTGCCAAAAACTTTTATGTTAGCCCTGAAGACGGCTATCACGTAAGAATAGGCAGTAAGGAATACTTCAACATCCTTTTTGACGACAACGAGTTTACAGAGTTTGATAAAAACATGACTTCTAAAGATACGCTGAAGTTTGTTGATACAAAAAAATACGGCGATCGTATAAAAGAAGCTACTGAGAAAACCAAACTTAAGGATGCTGTAAGAACTGCTGTTGGTAAATCTAAAGGAAAAGATCTTGTAGTTGCCTGTATGGACTTCGCTTTCATCGGTGGATCAATGGGTGCTGTAGTAGGTGAAAAAATCGCACGTGCTATTGATTACTCAGTAAAAAACAAGATTCCTTTTGTAATGATCTCTAAATCAGGAGGCGCAAGGATGATGGAAGCTGCTTATTCTCTAATGCAGCTGGCAAAAACGTCGGCTAAGCTTGCACAGCTTGCAGATGCTAAAATTCCTTACATCTCGCTTTGTACCGACCCCACTACAGGAGGTACTACAGCTTCTTATGCAATGCTGGGTGATGTAAACATCTCTGAGCCGGGAGCACTTATCGGATTTGCCGGACCACGTGTTGTAAAAGACACTACCGGAAAAGATCTTCCTGAAGGTTTCCAGACTGCTGAGTTTGTACTGGAGCATGGTTTCCTTGACTTCATTACACCTCGTAAAGAGCTTAAAGACAAAATAAACTTATACCTTGATCTTATACAAAACCAGCCTGTAAGATAAAACACAATCCCCCCTTTAACCAGGGGGATTTTTTTTGACGTTTTGTCCTGAAAAACAATCAGATATACCTGTTTTGTTATGAAATTATAAATTTCAAAGCGCGTCAAATGTTTTTTTGAAATATTATAGTTTATTTTGCAATGCATTTCATCTTCGCCCCCGGATACAAAGAATGCTTTTTTAGACCTATGAAGCAAATTTTATTCGGTATCACGGCAATGATACTCCAATGTACTTATGCACAAAACCGTGACATAAACATCCTGGAAAAAGATCGCCTGATAAGACGTGTCATGTCCTCTGAACCTGATAGCGCACGAATTCTTATTCAAGAAATACTTAATTATAAGGGCAAACTTTCAGATACTGTATATGCCAACGCTTACCTTGCATATGCTTATTATCATCATCTGAAAAACAACACCGACTCTTCGTTATACTATTATGAGCGTGCTTTGCCCTACTCTAACAAACAAAAGTACCCTAAAATATATGCCCGTCTGCTTCGAAATAAAGCAGGAACTTACAAAAAGAGAGGCGAAATAGAAGAATCGCTAAAAATTCTTAGCGAGGTTGAAAACATTTATTCGCAAACAAACGATGAGATTGGACTGGCAATAACCTATGGTGAAATTGCTTCCAATTATAATTTAATGCTTCGAAGCGACGAAGGAATAAATTATCTATTAAAAGCATTGTCAATTTTTGAAAAGAAAAACGACTACCTGCACAGCCTGAGTGTTAAACACAGCCTTGCCAACACTTATCTCAACGCCGGAAATTTTGAATTTGCTGCAGATTTGTACAAAGAAGTACTAATTGGATTTAAAGAACAAAATGCAGTAAAAAATTATTGTATTGCATTGCTTAACTATGGTGATTGCCTTACTCACCTGAAAAAATACAATGAAGCTCAAAAAGCGCTTAACGACGCCTTACCAGGCTTAAAGAGATTTGATGATCAGGAAATTATCGGGTTGGTGTACTACAAAATGGGAATCATACAGGCACGATTAAATCATCTTTCTGCAGCTGAAAGTTATTACAAAATTGCATTAAAAAAAGCCCTGCCAACCCTTTCACTAAAAACAATACCTATTGGAACCGATTACATAGATGTACTCATACGCCAAAAGAAATACAAAGAAGCCCTTGAAATAATATCACTTATTGAAAAACCGGAACTCCTGCAAAAAGCAAATGTATATGACCTTATGCTGTTTGAAACGCAAAAAGCAAAAGTCTACGAAAAAACAGACAGCGACGAAAAAGCCCTTTTATCCATTCAGAACAGTCTAAAATTACAGGATACCCTTAAAAAAACCGCAAACGAACTAACCACTTTAAGGCTACAGCAGGAATTTCAGAATAAATATCAGTCCAAAAAAAGTAAAACACTTGAAAATGCGAATCTGAATTTAAAAAACAAGCTCAATCGGAACAGGAAAAACATACTCCTTCCGGTCATTTG
This sequence comes from Flavobacterium psychrophilum, assembly GCA_003243255.1. Next base: position 2,881 of record QFQM01000103.1, read on the forward strand.
TCTCTTAATAATCCTGGCTATTATAGCCTTAGCTTTTGTTTTTAAAACAAGAAAACGATTAAACAGGCTAAAACTTGCACAAAAAAGAAAAGAGAAATTACTTCGGGAGTATGAAGAGACTAAAAACCTGAATGAAATGAACAAACAGGATTTGCAGGACAAAACCCAGGAACTCACATCAGGAATTGTTTCGCTAACTACACTGGAAGGCAGCATTAACAGACTAATTATCCTTTGCAAGGAAAAACCTGAAGACTTATGCATTGATGTTATAAAAGAAGAGTTGCAATCGTTAACCAGTGAAAAGAACTACTGGTCTCTTTTCAAAAAAAGGTTTAGTGAAACCTATGCCGGCTTTCAGGAAAATCTTCAGGCACAATTTCCGGCACTAACCAAAAACGACCTTTTCTTTTGCGCCCTCCTTAAGCTGAATTTACCTTATAAAGACATGGCGGCATTGATGCAGGTAGCCCCGGAAACTATTGTTAAGAAAAAATACAGGGTTAAAAAAAAGATGAAAATTGAAACTGAAGCTGAACTTGAAAGTATATTATTAAACACATCCTTGTAAGAAAGTCCACCAGTATTACTGCTAATCATAAAAAGTGTGAAAAGCCAATAAAAATAAGGATTGTCCGTGTTTTGTCTATATGCATTTTCTTCAGCTTTTCAAAAAACATACTAGCTTTGCTAACGAAAAATAATAACATCAACATTATTATTTTGGTTGTTGTTCATCAGCATGCAAGCATGCAAAATGGATGGCAATAAAATGCGGCACGTTACAAGTGGGGGCTTAAGGACGTGCCGTTTTTTTACTTACATCCCACTTCTGATTGCCTCCACCGGATCAAGTTTTGACGCAGCGATTGCTGGCAATATTCCTGATATTAATCCGATAAAAATAGCCACCCCCGTACCAAAACATACGATTCCAAAACTCAGGACAAACTTGAATTCAATCATATTGGATAGTAAAACGACAATACCCCAAACCATTAGTATCCCTATCAGGCCTCCAAAAAGAGAAAGTATTACCGCTTCAAACAAAAACTGAAAAAGAATAAATTTGTTTTTTGCCCCAAGCGCTTTTTGTATACCTATAAGATTTGTTCGTTCCTTTACAGACACAAACATGATATTAGCAATACCAAAACCGCCCACTAAAAGCGAAAATGCACTGATACCTATACCAATCATGTTCATTGTTCCTATTATCTGATCTATAAGTTCTGTAAAACCAGAAAGTATATCAATTATAAAATTATCTGTTTCTCCTGCCTTAATACCTCGGTAATTGCGCAGTTTTTGTGACACTTCAGCCTTTACCTCTTCTCCATCCTCACCTGCTTTTGGCTTAATGATGATAATAGGTGTCATAAAGTCGTTATGATCACCATACATATTACGCAAAAAGTTTACAGGAATAATAATCGCTGTATCATTGTTTTCGCCAAACATCCCCTGTCCCTGCTTTTCAAGTACCCCGATAACTGTAAAACGCTGCCCGTACATCCTGAATTTTTTCTCCAGCGGATTGGCATCGCCAAAAAGCGTCTTAGCAATCTCATAACCTATAACGGCTACAGGAGTTCCTGAATTAGACTCCGACTCGTTATAAAAACGCCCATACTCAATCTTAAGGCTCTGGATATCGGCAAATTCATAAGAAACCGGCACAACATTTACATTACTGGCCGATTTGTCCTCGTATCGTGCGGTCTCGCTTTTTGTAAATATCTGGAAAGCCGCCGTCTGAACCGAACTTACATTATCTTTAATGTGTTGGTATTCATCATAGCTTACATCGGGAAACTGTTCCCTTTTCCAGCGTGGTATTTCGCTCGGACCAAAAGAGAAACGTTTAAGATACATGGTATTCTTATCGATACTGCTCATATCTTCCTTGATTTTCCTGTCCAGGGAATCAACAGCTGCCAGGATGGCTATAATAGAAAATATACCCACGGTAACACCAAGTAGCGAAAGAAAGGTACGCAGCTTGTTGTTTCTAAGGGCATTCAGGGCAAAAGAAAGACTTTCTTTAAGTAAACGCAGATATAAAAGCATGATTGTTTTGATTGACTTCCGTAAAATTCCGCATTTTTTTTAAATGAAGTGAACCTAAACAAAATAAATTTTCAATTTCTTTAAATTTAGTGTTCACAGCTTTTGAATGTTAACGCTACAATAACTACTTTTGCATCTTTATTTATACATTCAAAAATGAGCATCAAAAAAATTTCATCGGCACTAATTTCGGTATTTGACAAAGAGGGTCTTGAGCCTATCGTAAAAAAACTGCATGAGCAGGGCGTAACGTTCTATTCTACAGGCGGTACAGAAGCTTTTATTAAAGACCTGGGCATACCGGTAGTACCTGTGGAAGATGTAACTTCTTATCCGTCAATCCTTGGCGGAAGGGTTAAGACTCTTCACCCAAAAGTATTTGGAGGAATCCTTAACCGTCAGGACAATCCGTCTGACGTACAACAAATGGAAGAATATAACATTCCGCAAATCGATGTTGTAATCGTAGACCTTTACCCTTTTGAAAAAACTGTAGCTTCAGGCGCTTCTGAAGCTGACATCATAGAAAAAATTGACATTGGTGGTATTTCACTTATCCGTGCTGCTGCCAAAAACTTTAAAGACACTGTAATCGTTGCATCTGTAAACGAATATGCTGAATTCCTTGAAGTGATTACAAACAACAACGGAGGCACTACGCTTGCTGAACGTAAATCGTTTGCAACCAAAGCTTTCCATACTTCATCACACTACGACACTGCTATCTTCAACTATTTTAATGAAGACGAGACGTTCTACAAAGAAAGCGTTAACAACGGACAGGTACTTCGTTATGGTGAAAACCCTCACCAAAAAGGTTATTTCTTTGGTGATTTCGACAAAATGTTCACGAAACTTCACGGTAAAGAACTATCATACAACAACCTTCTTGATGTTGATGCTGCCGTTAACCTGATAGGTGAATTTAAAAACGACGGACCTACATTTGCAATTCTTAAGCATAACAATGCATGCGGACTTGCTACAAGAAACACTGTAAAAGAAGCATATCTTGACGCACTTGCAGGTGATCCTACTTCTGCTTTTGGAGGCGTACTTATATCTAACGCTAAAATTGACAAAGCTGCTGCTGACGAAATCAACAGCCTTTTCTGTGAGGTAGTTATCGCTCCTGGTTATGATGACGATGCGGTTGCGGTGCTTCAGGAAAAGAAAAACAGAATTATTCTTATCCAAAATGAAGTTGAACTACCTGCTAAACAGGTTCGTACGTGCCTTAACGGATTATTAGTTCAGGATAAAGACAATATCACTGACAATAAAGAGCACTTAACTACCGTTACTGTAACGTCACCTACTACTCAGGAAGTTGAAGATTTGCTTTTTGCTTCTAAAATTTGCAAACACACAAAATCAAACACGATCGTATTTGCAAAAAACAAACAGCTTTACGCGTCTGGAACAGGACAAACCTCACGTGTTGATGCCTTAAGGCAGGCTGTAGAAAAAGCGCAATCTTTCAATTTCGACCTAAACGGCGCTGTTATGGCCAGCGATGCATTTTTCCCATTCCCGGATTGTGTTGAGCTTGCTAAAAACGCCGGAATCACTGCGGTTATACAGCCTGGAGGTTCAATAAAAGACGAACTTAGTATTAACTACTGCAACGAAAATAATGTTGCTATGGTATTTACCGGAACCCGTCATTTCAAACATTAATTTTACTATTTTTGTAAGCTTAAACATTTTTTATACCAAAACCTTAATACACTAAACCAGTATGGGATTTTTTGATTTCATGACCGAGGATATTGCGATTGACCTTGGTACCGCAAATACCCTAATCATACATAACGACAAAGTTGTTATAGACAGCCCCTCTATAGTAGCCCGCGACCGCATTTCGGGTAAAATTATAGCCGTAGGAAAAGAGGCAAACATGATGCAGGGTAAAACCCATGAAAACATTAAAACCATCCGACCGCTTAAAGATGGGGTAATTGCTGACTTTGATGCATCTGAAAAGATGCTTACAATGTTCATAAAAAGCATTCCTGCACTTAAGAAAAAACTGTTTACTCCTGCCCTGCGCCTTGTTATATGTATCCCTTCAGGGATTACTGAAGTAGAGATGCGCGCGGTAAAAGAATCGGCAGAAAGGGTTAACGGCAAAGAGGTATATCTTATCCATGAGCCAATGGCAGCAGCTATAGGTATCGGGGTAGATATCATGCAGCCCAAAGGAAACATGATTGTGGATATAGGTGGTGGTACTACAGAAATTGCGGTTATTGCATTAGGCGGAATCGTATGCGACAAATCGGTTAAGATTGCGGGTGACGTATTCACAAACGATATTGTTTATTATATGAGAACGCAGCATAACCTTTTCGTAGGGGAAAGTACAGCTGAAAAAATTAAAATCACCATAGGTGCCGCTATCGAGGATCTTGAAAATGCTCCTGAAGATATGTCGGTTCAGGGACGTGACCTGTTGACGGGTAAACCAAAACAGGTTGATGTTTCTTACCGTGAGATTGCAAAAGCACTTGACAAATCTATCCAGCGTATTGAAGATGCAGTAATGGAAACGCTTTCGCAAACCCCTCCTGAACTTGCTGCCGATATCTATAACACAGGTATCTATCTTGCGGGAGGAGGATCGATGTTAAGAGGCCTTGACAAGCGTATCTCTCAAAAAACAGACCTTCCTGTATATATTGCCGAAGACCCGCTTAGAGCTGTTGTAAGAGGAACAGGAATGGCACTAAAAAACATACAAAAATTCAGAAGCATACTTATAAAATAAAGCACGCTAAACGATGCAGCAAATATTTAATTTTTTATATAAAAACAGTATTTTATTACTGTTTTTGCTGCTTTTGGGCGTTTCGTTAACGCTCACCATACAGTCACATTCTTACCACAGGAGTCGTGCCGTTACTTCGGCAAATGCTATTTCCGGCTATGTATACGAGCAGGTAAATACCGTCGAAGAATACCTGAGCCTTAAGGAACAAAATGAAGCGCTTGCCGGTGAAAATGCACGCCTTAAAAAATTGCTTTTCAATACTCAGGACACCGCCAATGCTCCGGAGGTAAACATACCTCAGGTAATGGGACAGTTTTCGGTTATACAATCAAAAGTAATCCGCAATTCATACAGCGCACCGGAGAACTATTTCACCATCAACAGTGGTGCTAAAGATGGCATAAAACCAGACATGGGGGTTGTTAGCAGCCTTGGTGTAGTTGGCATTATAGAGAATACCTCAAGCGGATATTCTACTGTATTAAGCGTACTTAACCCTAAGTTTGAGCTTAATGCAAAAATCAAGAAAAACAACCATTTCGGAACCCTTACCTGGAATGGCAAGAATACAGGTTTCGCACAATTGATAGATGTGCCCAGACTTGCTACAGTACGCAAAGGTGACACTATAGTTACCGGTTCAGAATCAAGGATTTTCCCTGAAAACATACCTATAGGCACTATCGAAAAGGTGTATATGGACAAAAAGACCAATTATTACACGCTTGAAGTAAGGCTGTTTAACGACATGACAAGCCTTGGCCATGTGTATGTTATAGAAAATAAGGACAGAGACGAGATTATTAAACTGGAAGAAGAAACCACAAACACGACCAATGAGCAGTAGTACAATAATGAACATATTCAGGTTTATCCTGCTGCTTGCGTTACAGGTAATTATTCTTAGCAGGCTGAATTTGTTTGATTTCCTTAACCCGTACCCGTATATACTTTATATACTTTTATATCCTGTAAACGGAAACAAGGCCGGTTTGCTCTTATCTTCTTTCCTGTTGGGGCTGATGGTAGATATGTTTACCGACTCAGGCGGTGTGCATGCCACAGCATGCGTGACACTTGCCTATTTAAGACCAACATTCTTTAAGTTCGCTTTTGGTTTGAGTTACGAGTATCAGACAGTAAAAATAAATGAAAGACTATCGCCCGAACGATTTTCATTTATCCTGATTTCTATTGTAACGCATCATTTAATTTTATACCTTTTGGAGGTGTTTAAGTTTAGTGGCATTCTAATGGTTCTGACAAGAACATTGTTTACAACACTATTTACGCTGACACTTAGCATAATCATCATCTACCTAATTAAGCCGGGCAAACAATGAGAAAGAGTTTACTGCCAATAATTATAGTTGCCGCAACAGTACTTATTGTGGCAAGGCTTTTTTATTTACAGATACTTGATGATTCATACATCAAGAAATCTGACAACAACGCCATTAAGATCCAATATGACTATCCTGAGAGAGGATATATTTATGATCGTACCGGCAAACTGATGGTGGCCAACCAGCCATCTTTCGACATTATGGTGACGCCAAAAGAAATGTCTAAAGACCTTGATACGCTCGAAATATGTTCACTACTTAATATTACCAAAGAATATTTCATACAGAGAGTTGAAAAAGCAAAAGTATACAGCCCAAGACTCCCGTCGGTATTCCTTCCCCAGCTTAACAAAAGGGAATTTGCTGCCTTTCAGGAAAAGATACGTCGCTTTAAAGGTTTTGACATTGTAAAGCGTTCACTACGTGACTATCAAACAGTTGCCGGAGCCAACGTATTTGGATACATAGCCCAGGTAAATGACCCTATCATCAAGAAAAATCCTTACTACAAAAGTGGTGACCTTATCGGTAAACAGGGTGTGGAAGAGATGTATGAAGAAATCCTTCGTGGTGTTAAAGGAGTAAAATACATTCAGAAAGACCGTTTTAATAGGGAAATAGGTTCTTTTAAAGAAGGAATATACGACACTATAGCTGTTCAGGGTACAGACATTACATTAAGCATCGATAAAGAGCTGCAGGAATATGGGGAACGACTGATGTTTGAAAAACGTGGTGGTATAGTAGCCATAGAACCTAAGACAGGTGAAATATTAGCACTTGTTACAGCTCCTAATTATGACCCTGCTATTTTGGTAGGTCGTGAACGCAGCAAAAACTACACAAGAATGGCAAAAGATACTATCGCAATGCCATTATTCGACAGGGGACTTTTAGCGGAATACCCTCCCGGATCGCCGTTTAAGATACTTACCGGACTTGTTGGCCTTCAGGAAGAAGTAATTGATGTAAACACAACCTTCATGTGTCATCATGGTTTCTCTTACGGGCGTGGTGCTTTTATGAAATGCCACGGTTTTGGCCCTCACCAGCTTAACAATGGTATTTATAACTCGTGTAATGCCTATTTTGGTAATGTATTCAAGCTTACCATTGATAAATATCCTAAACCTCAATATGGTGTAGATGCATGGAGCAATCACCTTAAGAGCTTCGGCCTTGGCGATTTTATGGGCTACGACCTTCCGCAGGGAAGAAAAGGCCTGATCCCGACATCAAAATATTACAACCGCTGGTATCCTAACGGAGGCTGGAGAAGCTCAACCATCATCTCGAACTCAATTGGCCAGGGAGAAGTATCTATGACTCCGATACAGCTGGCAAATATGATGGCTACGGTAGCCAATCAGGGATGGTACATAACGCCTCACGTAATCAAAAAGATTGGCGGTGATCCTAAAAAAATTGACAAAAAGTTCAGGACAAAACATTACACAACTATCGATAAGCAGCATTTTAAACCTGTAATCGATGGCCTTTTTGATGTTTACAATTACGGTACGGCTAGCCATCTTAAAGTTGAAGGTATTGAGATATGCGGTAAAACCGGTACTGCCGAGAACTTTACTAAAATAGGGGGTGTAAGGACACAGCTTACCGACCACTCTATCTTTGTGGCTTTTGCACCAAGGCACGATCCTAAAATCGCTATTGCAGTATTTGTAGAGAACGGCTACTGGGGAGCACGTTGGGCAGGACCTATCACCAGCCTTATGATAGAGAAATACCTTAAAGGCGAAGTTACCCAGAAAGCACGTGAAGAATGGATCACTACTCATGGCCTTAAATCGGAATATGATAAGGTAACCAGTGGAGTACCGTTTAAAATTAACCAAAGCTATGCGCCATAACAGGCTCGAACGATGAAAAACCAAAGTGTAACCAATAATATTGACTGGATAACCATATTACTTTACAGTATATTGGTTATTGCAGGATGGATGACTATTTATTCGGCTTCCCTGCCTAATGAAGAGACATCTATTTTTGATATTGGACAGATATATGGAAAACAGATACTTTTTATAGTATTCAGTATTCCGCTTATCATGGTTATACTTACGGTTGACGCTAAGATATACGACAAATATGCTTTTATCTTTTACGGCATAGGCATCGTGCTGCTGGCAGGGCTTTTTGTCGCAGGTAAAACCATTAAAGGACAAACCAACTGGTATTCCTTCGGCGGTTTTAGTTTGCAGCCCTCAGAGTTTGCCAAGATAGCCACAGCACTCGTACTGTCTAAGTTTTTGAGTGATGTACAGATAAACCTTAAAAATGTAAACCATCAGCTTATTGCTTTTGCAATAATCGGCTTTCCTGTAGCACTCATCATGATGCAGCCTGATGCCGGTAGCGCCATGATATTTGCTTCGCTTTTTCTTGTACTTTACCGTGAAGGACTTCCGGGATGGTATTTAGGAACCGGTGCAGTAGCGATCATACTGTTCCTATTGGCACTATTGGTCAAGCCTTTATTCATAGTGTTGTTAGCTTTAGTAATCGTTCTTGCGCAATTCTTCCTTACCCGAAGAGCTTTCAGAAATCCAATCCTTTCAGCAATAGTACTCGTCGCTATAGCAGGTTTTGTTTACTCAGTTGACTTTGTATACGAAAACGTACTTGAAGACCACCAAAAGGACCGTATCAATGTATTATTCGATAAAGATGTTAACCAACAGGCAGAAGGTTACAACCTAAACCAGTCGATGATTGCTATTGGTTCGGGAGGCTGGTTTGGAAAAGGATATTTACAAGGAACACAAACAAAAGGCGGTTTCGTTCCGGAACAACACACTGACTATATTTTTACCACGGTGGGTGAAGAATGGGGATTTGTAGGCTCACTGGTAGTAATTGCTCTTTTTGTTACGTTACTGCTCAGAATATTATATCTGGCTGAACGCCAAAAATCTAAATTCAGCCGGACTTATGGCTATTGCGTAGCAGCCATACTGTTCATGCACTTTTTCGTGAACATCACCATGCTTATCAAACTATTCCCAACCATTGGGGTACCGCTACCGTTCTTCTCCTACGGAGGTTCGAGCTTATGGGCGTTTACCATATTGCTGTTCGTTTTCGTAAAAATGGATGCCAATAAAGTGAATGAGTGGTAGACTGCAGTATTCAGTGTTCAGTTGCAATTTTTACAGTCGCAGCCACTATTTTTTTATATTCAGCCTATAAAAAGCTTCGGAGAAGCGGTATATTTATAGTATCTGTAGCGTCTCAATATTAAAAGCTCCGGAGGAGCTACATATCTTTAAATGCCGCTCCTCCGGAGCTCCTATAATCTTTTTAAATTATATTTTCTATAAATATATCGTCCCTCCGGGACTTAATATCATTTAACTGGCAAGCTTCTTTTGATATATTTACTCACTCTTTACATCCAGCGCATCCCTCAATGCATTTCCTACCATCATAAAGGCAAGTACCAGTAGCAGCATTGCAATACCTGGCGCCATCGCAAGATAAGGCTTACCAAGAATAATATAATTGTAGTGGTCCTTTATCATTCCTCCCCAGCTAGGCACGGGCGGCTGTGCACCAAGGCCTAGAAAGCTCAATCCGCTTTCTACCAATATCGCAGAAGCAAAATTAGCGGCTGATATTACAATAACCGGCGCCATACTGTTAGGCAATATGTGATTAAAAATAATTCTGCTGTTTTTATAACCTAAGGCTCTTGCTGCTGTTACAAACTGTGTCTGCTTAAGGCTCATTACCTGTCCTCTTACAACCCTGGCAACTTCAACCCACATGGTTAAACCTACAGCCACAAAAACCTGCCAAAAGCCTTTCCCTAAAGCAAGCGTTATAGCTATAACTAAAAGCAGTGTAGGTATGCTCCAGATGATGTTTACCAACCACATTACAAAGGCATCGACTTTACCTCCATAATAACCTGCAATTGCCCCAAAGAAGATTCCCACAACCAGCGAAATGAACACTGCTACAAAACCAATTGCGATAGACACCCTTGAGCCTACAATAAGTCGACTCAACAGATCGCGTCCCTGGCTATCTGTACCTAAAATGAATTTTTGTTCTTTTACAAAGTCCTGCCCTACTGTTTCAGCTTTTACATCTTTACCAAAAACCGATAGCGGAATTGTTTTTGCCACCGCAAAAGATGGCTCATCGGTATATTCGTAATAGGTAAGACTGTCTTTACTAACCGAATACTTAAGGATTGGAATTCGCTCTGACACCGTTTCTTTACCAATAAAGTAATCGGAAACACTTCCATCCTTTTCATTAGAAGGAATCGTAAGCATCTTAACCATAAACCCCGGCGATTTTGAATGTATAGCTAAATCACCCCAATTGGCATTCACGGTTTTATCCGGAGACAAAACATATGCAAAAATGGATATGAATAACAGAATTACAATAAATACTAAACTTAAAACGCCCCAAAAATTCTTTTTGAATTTTTGGAGCGCTAAGCCTGTAAGCGAATGATTGGTTTTATCCATCATGGGCTTTATCTCGTTTTAACCATTTTGTCTTTTTTAACGGCTACAGCATTGCTTTTGGCAGCAGGCTGCATATCGCCAAGTACATTAAGTGCTTCCTCAACATAAATATCTTTAGAAAGGCTTTCGTACCATCTTTGTTTTTTCTCTGCTAATAAAGGTTCTTTTGCAAAAATCTCTTTTTCATATGGCAGACCTTCAAAAGTCAGATTGTTCTTATAATCGTTGAGTGCTTTAAATTTCTTAGCAGTAGCTTCGCTCTTAGCAACTTCTGCCTTAAACTTATCAATGTTCAGGCTATAGGTATTATCGTCTTTTTTCTCAAACACCCATTTAGCATTTTCATCCATGAGTTTGAACTGGGCATTGTTAGCCATCCTTTGTTTGCTGTTAGCGATAACACCAGAGAAATTAGTATTCAGAGGCTTATAGCTGGCCGGGTCAATTTTGTCCCAAGGCATAGCATTGTCTACATCACGCTCACCCATATCGATATACGAGTATCTGTCCGGCATAACGATGTCGCTCATAACACCTTCTCTTTGTGTAGAACCACCATTAATCCTGTAGAATTTCTGTGTAGTTGTTTTTAGAGCACCAAGGTCACCCATTGAATTGTTCCTTACAAACTGGTTAAGGTCAATAAGGTTCTGAACCGTACCTTTTCCGTAAGTGTGTTTGCTACCCATAATTACACCTCTGTGGTAATCCTGGATTGCAGCAGCAAATATCTCTGAAGCTGAAGCCGAGAAGTTATTTACAAGCACTACCAGCGGACCATCATACAATACAGATGAGTCAGTATCATTAAGCACTTCTTTTTGTTTACCCGCAGATTTCACCTGAACCACAGGCCCCTGCTGAACAAACAATCCGGTAATATCTACTACGGTTTTTAGCGAACCTCCACCATTATCCCTAAGATCCATAATGATACCGTCTACTTTTTGCTCTTTCAGCCTTTTTACTTCAAGCGCTACGTCTTTAGCAGCATCACGGCTGTTTTTATCTTCAAAATCAATATAGAATTTAGGGAGATAAATTACACCATACGTTTTGCCGTCTTTTTTTACAACGCTCGACTTCGCATATGTCTCCTCAATCTCTACAACTTCTCTAACTATTGATATAACTTTTATAGATCCGTCTACTTTCTTAACTGTAAGTCTTACTTCGGTACCTTTAGGGCCTTTTATTTTCTTAACGGTATCATCAAGGCGAAGACCTGCAATATCAACAGGCGTTTCTTTGCCCTGAGCTACTTTCATGATCAGGTCACCCTGCTCAAGCTCTTTGCCTCTCCATGCCGGTCCACCCGGAATAAGTTCAGATATCTCAACATAATCTCCTTTTTTCTGAAGCCTTGCCCCGATACCTTCAAGAGATCCTCTCATGCTGGTATCGAATTTCTCTTTATCATCCGGTGCAAAATAGAACGTATGTGGGTCGAAACGCTCAGCGATAGCATTAAGGTAAACACTAAACCACTCATCCCTGCTCAGATCATCAATTACATCAAAATAATCGTTCAGTGATTTAAGAGACGATTCACGCGCTTCTTTTTCAAGTTCCTCAAAAGATTTAGGCTTAGTATCTTCAGCCTTTTTATCCTCAAACGCTTTTTTTGCAGCAGGATCGTTAGCCATTTTGGCATCCTTATTTTTGTCTGCAGGCGTTTCCTGGATTTTTTGCTTATCTGTTATTGTAGAAAGCACAGACAGCTTAAGTTGTTTCTCCCAACGCTTTTTTAGGTCCGCATCATCTTTAGGATAAGGCATTTTCTCATAATCCGCATTAAACTCTTCATTTGTGGTAAAATCAAATGGTTTAGCTAAAATGTCTTTATAAAATCCTTCAGACTCTTTAATCCTTTTCTGTAGCCTGTTATAGGTCAGATCAAAGAATGAAAGATCTTTACTTTGTATCATGTCGTCAATCTTGTCCTCATATTTAGAGAACTCATCGATATCAGACTGTATAAAGAAACGTTTAGACGGGTCTAAAGACTCTAAATAACTTTTATAAACTCCTTTCGAAAATGCATCGTCAATTTTTGCCGGGTCATAATGCCCTTTTTCTATTACAAAAGTTATAAGTTCCAGAAGCAGTTTATCTTTTTCCGGATCATTAACTA
>QFQM01000527.1 GCA_003243255.1 Flavobacterium psychrophilum
AGTGCTACAGGGGCGGGGTATAGGTTTGGGTTTAATGGGCAGGAGATGAGTAATGAGATTAAAGGATTCGGAAATAGTTATACTGCACAGTTTTGGGAGTATGATAGCAGGGTAGGCAGAAGGTGGAATTTAGACCCAAGACCAACTGTAGGATTAAGTCCATATGCTACTTTCAATAATAATCCTATTTCGTTTAGCGATCCATTAGGAGATACTACAAAAATATACAATTCAAAGCGAGAGCTGTTAAATACTATTAATGACAAAAGCGCATTGCAGGTTCTTGTGATAGATAAAAGATTTGACAAGCCATTTGAAAATATAAAGTCCATAGATTATTCAAAGAAGAAACAAGAAGAGTTAGATGAGATCGTCAAAGGATATTCAACATATGGTTTAATGTATGAAATTAATCCGATTCGGAATTTCTACAATACTTGGGCGAAGGCTTTTGAGATTGAAAAAATAGCAGGTCAGCCCATTGCAGGTAGAACTATTATTTGGAATAATAAACCCCTTACAAGGAAATTATATGCAGAGGTTGTGGCATATTTATCCATATCTAATGGAAGAGTTGTGATTCCAGACGAGGTTGAAAGTGATAGAGATTTGTTTACCACTACAGCTTCTGGAACTCGTCAAAAGATACATTTACACCCTGATATTAAAAGCGGTACTGTCAAGCTTGTGGATAAGAAAGTTGGAGATATTGGCCCTTGGGATTTCAAAGCAGAGGACGGACTATCTGGTAGGAATGTTAATGGGCAGGAAGGAGATTCCGACAATGTTGGCGGCTTTAGGCTACAAGGAGAAATGGATATTATGGTTGACAAAAAGAACATTTACATTTACAATAAGGAAGGCTTCATATTAATAAAGCGATAAATGAAAACAATTTTTGGAATAGCATTTTGCTTTTTTGTTATCCAGTCCTGCGAATTAAAAAGCGAGGGGAAAAACGATAGCGAATTTATTAAGAAGTTGAAAATCAATCAAAATAAGGCAGTGAGTTATTTGGACTCACTAAATTGTGTTGACTTGTACGTGGAGTCTAAATGGAAAATTTACTTAAAGTATTGTGACAAGAAGGTTGTAATGGACAATTGGTAGTGTACCGATTGGAGCTTGTGAAATTTTAAAATATGTAAGGGTGTTGACGATCAGTCAATACCCTTGTTTTTTGTACATAAATGCGGGGGAGTAAATGGTTGTTTAAAAGGGTTAATCGTTTAAAAAGGGCTACTGTATTGAATTGTAAAATCTATTGTGTACCGATTGGAGCCTGACTTATGGAATGTAAGTATTGTAAAGGACTTTGTATCAAGAAAGGTTGTTATAATGGTGTGCAGAAGTATAAATGCAAAAGCTGTTTTCGTGGTCAGCGGTCATCGTACCGGAACCGGAAATATACAGCCATGACAGATATTGAAATCAACCTATTACATAGGGAAAGCATGGGGATCAGTTCTATTAGCAGAGTATTATCTATTCCTAAGGCTTCTGTGCAAAGAAGAATAGAGCGGATGAAGAAGGCGAGGCCGCTATTTACTGAAACAGGTCAGGTCTATGAAGTGGATGAGTTATATACTTATGTCAGGAAGAAAAGCAATCCGTGTTATATAATATATGCGATCAACCGGAGAACAAAGCAGGTAATTGATTTTATCTGTGGCGCCCGGAACAAGGAAAATATCGGTAAGCTGATAAAGACTTTATTAAGTTTGTCACCTAAAAGAATCTATACGGATAAACTGAACGTATTCAATGCTGTAATACCTGACTTCCTTCACCGGACTTTTGCTTATAGAACTAATCACATTGAAAGAAAGAACCTGACACTTCGTACGCATCTGAAAAGACTTTCCCGAAAGACTATCTGTTACAGTAAAAGCAAGGATATGCTGGAAACTTGTTTTGGGTTGTATGTATGGAAGTAAGGTAATCGTTGATTA
>QFQM01000528.1 GCA_003243255.1 Flavobacterium psychrophilum
ATGAACTGACGGCACATTTTCGTCGTTCTCTTCTCCTGGAAACCAGCCATCATAGTTTCCAGCCAAATGGATTTATATTGTCTTCTATTAGATAATATTTTTAGTTGCCATATGACTGTCGCCCCAGTTCACATTGCATTATTATCATTGTAATGAAGCCGAACTTTTTACTAGTCTTTTATTTCTCTTAGTTCAAAGCTTGTAACAATCGAATCAGATTTGAAATGAATAACTAAATCTCTCGTTAGCTCCGGATCTACTCCGCTGCTATATTCAATTTCAATATTGTAGATAATCAAAGAGTCATTAGAATAGTCCGGACCTCCTAATAACTTAAGAACATCACTAGTATTCATTCCTTTCCGTATTTCATTCTGCAAAACATCAGCTATCATATTTTTTCTTGCCTTTGGAGGATAATTTGTGTTTTCAACCTTTGACCACTTTTCGTAATCGAATTTTCCATCTCCGCAACTATTCAAGAATGTTGCTAACAATGTAAAAACAAGAATGTATGCGATTATTGGCTTCATTAAGTTTCTATTTTTGATAACTATTACTTTACAACATGCCCTCTTTCTTTTTTTTCCCTTTCTTCGAGACCGGCTTGTTCTTCAGCTGTCCTTCCATTTTTGTCAAGCTTATCAAAAATAGCCTTTAGTTCCTGATATTGTTTCTCAGATATCTTTGTCCTTGACATTGTCCAGGTACCATCAGCTTCCCTAGTCGCGGTAAAAAGACCATCTTTTCTGAACGCATCCAGTACCTTAAAGGCAAGGGTTTTAAGGTCGCTATTTTTATTGTGTTCGCCAATTATTCTTCCCAAAATATTATTGGACAAGTCTATAGATTGATCAACCTCCGATAAACTTCCAAATTTAGCTCCATTAAGCTGACTTAATTTCGGAACACCGTCAATTGCATACGGATTTTCCTCATGCGCATCGCCAACTTCTTTTGCAATATCAGATCCATACTCGGCAGTTATTGCGGCTTGCCAAAGAGTATGTCTAAACGCGTTTATTTGGCTTGCTGGGTTCTGTGGTTCATCTAGTACAGGCTTATTATTACTTCCTTGTCTTCTCGAAAATCGGACCACGTTACTGGAGATGTCTATACCTTCTTTATTGTAAGTACCCACAGCTAATGCGATAATGGGATGTTTTTTTGCAAATGCAAGTGTTCGTGACAAAGATGAACTAGGTTTAGGCTGCTCAGGGGCTAAGCCATCAGGATCAGTTAATTTAACTGGACTGTTTAGAACATAATTAAACGGCGAAAAGGCAACCATATCGGATGAAAGTGGATCCACCACATGCCATCTACCGATTTGTGGGTCGTACATTCTGGCACCATAGTCGTACCAGTCAAGACCACTGTTGTCCGTGAATTCCTTCTCCTGTTTCTCCTTACCGTTGTATTCATATTTATTGTCTAAGCGTCCCATGGCTCTGGAGCTGATCCCCGCCATGGTGAGTCCGAACGGATAATAATGTGTCTCCTCCAGCAGAGGTCCCGGTGTATGCGACACCGTCAATGCATCAAAATACACATTCTGGTTGCTCTCGTTGCTCACGTAGATATAAATGTACCCGTTTTTCTGAATTTGAACGGTGGGAAGGGTATGTGGCTTCATTACACCGGAACTTCCCACCGGATCAGCTCCAGCAGACGACGCAACTACTTTCATCTGTTCGTCCATACAGAAATAATTCAGAAACGCTTTGGGTTTGCCTGCGCCGTTGACATTGCCATTGGTGAAGTTTTCCAAAGACGACAAATTGCCTGGAATATTGGTAAACCCGGTATAGTTGATTTTACCCACCGGAAAGCCGCTGCCCAAAAACAATGCCGAGGCCAGGTCGACGGCTGCCAGGGTATACGTGTTGGTTGGTGTGGTGCCTCCGGTGTTGTAGTAAGACTTCGCACTGATGGCCACCTGGTCGCC
>QFQM01000529.1 GCA_003243255.1 Flavobacterium psychrophilum
ACCCTGCGCCCTCAGCCGAGCCACCGAAGCTGCCCCGTCAGCAGGCCGCAAGCCCCGACAATCGCTCGACGGCCAATAACGCAGGCACCGCACCACCTGCTGCCAGAACCTCGAGCGTTCAGGTGCATACCTCGGCAACTCGCGCGGCAGTAACAACTGCGATGCCAGATAGCCGACCTCCATTTCGTCGTGCTCGTGACTCCCAGGCGAGCTGCGTGCATCGCCTGCTTCAACATCAGCCCAGACGTAACGACGTTCAGATCGAATGTTCATCAGTTCGGCCCTCTTACAGATCAAGTACCAGGGGCTGCACGCCATCCTCACCCTGTGCCGGCACCGCGCAGCAGATCAGCACGCCATCGCCTTCCGGTAACTCGGCTGGCGGGTTCGGGTAATGCACCTGGCCGCTGATCAGGCGCGTCTTGCAGGTGCCGCAGGAACCGCCACGGCAGCTGAACTCGGGCGTCAGGCCCCGGCTTTCTGCCAGCTCCAGTAGGCTGCCACCCTCTGGCAGCCAGCGCGCTTCCTTGGCCGAAGTGGTGAAGTACACCGGTACCGGCTCGGTTGCCGCTGGCGGCTGCACGAAGGCGTCGGTCTGACCCTCCGTGCGACGCTTCAGTGTCGAGGGGCCAAACGCCTCGGCGTGGATACGCGCGTCGGCGACATTCAGATCGCGCAGGCCATCGTAGATCGCCTGGGTGAAGGCGGCCGGGCCGCATAGGTAGAAGTCGTAGTCGTCGAACGACAACGCCGCCTTGATCTGCTCCAGCCCGATGCGCCCGTGCTGCTCGTAGTCGCGCCCCAGCACGGCGTCCGTCTCGGGCGCGCTGAGGGCACGGTGAATCTTTAGCAAACCACCCGCGCGCTGCACCAGCTCATGCAGCTCGGCCTGGAACGGCAGGTCGCCCAGCGTCCGCGCACCCTGGAAGAAATGGATGCGCCTGCCCTGCCCCAGCGCCACCTGCTCGCGCAGCATCGACAGCAACGGCGTGATACCGACACCAGCACCGATTAGCACCAGCGGGCGGTTGCTGTCACTGTTCAGGGTGAAGCTGCCCAGTGGAGGACGCACCTCCAGCACATCGCCGACCTGAACCTGTTCGTGCAGGTGGCGCGAGACCAGGCCCTGCGCCTTGACGCTGATACGCAGTTGGCCGTCGGACGGCGCGCTGGACAGGCTATAGGTGCGCAGCAGGGTGTCGCCCGTGGCGGTGGTGATGCGAATGGGCAGGTGTTGCCCAGCCGCAAAACGCGGCGCAACGCCCTGCTCCGGCGCGAGCACGAACGAGCGAATATCGCTGCTCTCCTGCTGCAGGCTGAGCACGCGCCAGCGCTGCCACTGGCTGCGCTGCTCACGTTCGCGCAGGCGCGCGTCGGTTTCGGCCCAGGTGCCGGTCATCAGGCTGGTCGGCGCATATTCTTCGAAGGCCCAGCGCAGCGAAGTCGCGGCCGGGCGCAGCACCACCTGCTCGACGTCGAAGGTCCACAGCCGCTCGGCGCCTTCGAAGAGGTTGATCAGCGGGCTGTCGAGGATGATCTCGGCACGGCCGCCCAGTTGCAGAACGTCGCCCGTGGCGAACTCGACGAACAGCAGGCCAGCACGCGGATTGACGCTGAGGTTGCCCAAGGTGTTGAAGAACAGGTTGCCGGCGTAGTCGGGGATGGTCAGGCGATTGCCCTCTACCCGCACGAAGCCGGCACGCCCACCACGGTGCGAGACATCCACCGAACGGCGGCCATCGTCATGCTCGACGTAACTGGCAACGAAGAAGGTGTCGGCGCTACGGATCATCTCGGCAGTGCGCGCATCCAGCTCGGTCGCCTCCAGGCGTTCGACGCCCCGCTCGGGTACGCGGCGGTAATGGCGCAGCTGGATGTACTGCGGGCAGTTGCCGAAGGAATGCTCCACGGTGATGTCCAGACGCTGTGCCGAGGCCTGATGAAT
>QFQM01000530.1 GCA_003243255.1 Flavobacterium psychrophilum
CATGCCGATGCACCTCGCCGGCCTGATGGGCATGCCGCGGCGCATCTACACCTACCAGTCCGGCCTCGGCTGGGACCTGCCCAACCTGATTTCGTCGATCGGCAGTTTCATCATGGCCATCGGCATCGCCACAGTGCTGCTGGATATCGTCCTGCACTTTCGCTTCGGCCAGAAGGCCACGAAGAACCCCTGGAACGCGGACACGCTGGAGTGGAGCACCCATCTGCCACCGAGTCCCTACAACTTCGTCAGCCTGCCACCCGTACGCACCCGCCATCCCCTGTGGGAGCTGCCCGACCTGGAGGAGCGCATCGACCGTGGAGAGTTCGCCCTGACCGTGATCGACCATGGCCGGCGAGAAACCTTGGGTATCGAGCCGCTGACCGGCAAAGTACGCGAGATCATCCATCTGCCGGGCAATAGCTGGTGGCCTTTCATCGCCTCGCTGTTCATCGCTTTCACCTGCCTGGGGCTGCTGAGCAAGTTCTACTGGGTCGCCCTAGTGGCCAGCATCGTCGCCGTGCTGGTGCTGCTGCGCTGGAGCTGGGAGAACGGCGCGCACCCGCTGGCGGCGCCGGATGCGCGAGTGCAACCTGGCGAGCCGCCGCTGCACTCACGCACCTGTGATGGCCCGGGGCTGTGGGGCATGGGCGTGACCCTGCTGGCCAACGGCGCCCTGTACCTGGCGCTGCTGTTCGGCTGGTTCTATCTGTGGACGGTCTCGCCGAACTGGCTGGTGCCGGACGATGCGGTCATCGATCAGCGCTTGCTGCTGGCCAGCGCCGTATTGCTGAGCATTGCCGTGTTGTGGCAGCGACCGGTATTGCGCCGTCTGCGTCAGGGCCAGGGTGAACCCGCTGCGTTGATCACCTGCTTTGTCGGGGCGGCGCTGCTGGGCGCGTTGCACACCGGGCTGCTGCTCTGGGCCCTGCTGGCTGGAGAGCTGGCGCCGCGCGCCACTGCGCATGATGCGGTGATCGTGGTGATGCTCGTCTACAGCCTCGCGCACGGGGCGCTGGCGACCATTCTCAGCGCGTTGCAGGCCCTGCGTGTGCATCATGGCTATGTATGCAAGCGCACGCCCTACGAGCCGTTGGTGGTCGAACAACTCTGGCAATACAGCCTGGCCGTGATGTGGATCAGCTACTGCAGCGTGGTGCTGTTCCCGCCAACCTTCGGAGGTGTGTGATGCAGCCGTTACGCTCCCCCTACAATCCGATCCACATTCCCCTCGGGCTGGTGCTCTGGAGTATCTGGTTCATCGCGCTTTATGGCGGTCTGTCGGTGGGTTGCGCCCTGGTGCCACCTGATCCTGCACGCGGGCAATGGACCTGGCTGAACGCTCTGCTCGCTCTGCTCAGCCTGTTCACCATGGCGGCCCTCCTGGGTTTGGCCTGGCTGTTTCAACGCGCCGCCAGGGACGAGCATGAAGGCCAGCCCGCGCGCTTCGTGGCTCGCCTCGCCGCTGGCGTGAACCTGATCGGCGCCATCGCCACTGTCTTCGTCGCCCTGCCAACGCTGAGCCTACCACCATGCCTGTGATCGTCCTCGCCCTTCTCCTCTTGCCTGGCACAGCCGCCGCCCATGGTCTTCTCGATGGCCATCTGCATCTGAACGAGCGTGTACCGCTGCTACTCAGCGCCCTGCTGCTAGGCGCGGCCTGGCTGCTGTACATCCTGGGCTGCCGCAAGGTGCGCCCGCATGGGCGTGAAGCCTGGTGGATGCACCTGGCGATGATCATCACCGTGCTCGCTGTATTCGGCCCCATCGATGACTGGGCGGAAACCAGCACCAGCCTGCACATGGTTCAGCACATGCTGTTCATGATCGTCATCGCGCCGCTCTGGGCGCTGGCTCGGCCGCTGCCGCAATGGCGAGCGCTGCTCGGTGGCTGGATGGCACCGGTGTCCAACGTGATTCTGCGCAGCGGCCACTATCCGG
>QFQM01000531.1 GCA_003243255.1 Flavobacterium psychrophilum
AAGGCAGGCGAAGTGGTGTTGGTGGAACCCATACCTGGCTAAGGTTAAAGCGAGAAGGCTTTTGTTCAAAAGCTTTAGGTAATTTGCAGGGGATGGGGGAAGGAAAGACCTATATTTTCAGAATGACGCATTTTCGCAATGCTGCATTCATCTTTCAAAATGGCCTGCATTGTTGCAATTGTCAGCCTCATGATCCTGACTACATCAGTATAGGGCACAGAACACTCATTAATCAACGCGGACAGTCACCACTTCCACTACCTCCAGGTGGCGTGCTGAATGATTATATTCCCTTTTATTTTGCCTCGAAAACACCCATGCTTTATCAGATATACAAAGGGTTGGTTCATGACTATGCTGGCACACAAACCGAGATCATCTATCTGGTGAGTACAGTCGAAACTATTGTCGAGTTGAACTTACCGTTCCTGTTTACTGACAGACATGCGTACCTATTGCATAAAATCATTTACAATAACATTGAAGACCTTACAAAACTGGATTGGAGCACAATTAAAGACCAGTCCTGGCATACCCATTATTCAGATGTGAAAAAAGAGTTGAAACAGGCGGAATTCCTGGTCCACCGGCACCTACCCTTACAAGGCATTAGGGGAATTATTGTACAAAACGTTGAAATAGCTACTTTCGTGGAACAAATGCTGGCAAATGCTGGTTTGGACATAAAAGTGGCGGTGAGGGCCGACTATTATTACCCATGATTCAATTCAAAGACTCCAACTTATTGCAATCAGAGGCGCAAGCCTTTGTGAACACAGTCAATTTGGTGGGTGTTATGGGTAAAGGTATCGCTTTACAGTTCAAAGAATCATTCCCACTGAATTACAAGCTCTATAAAAAAGCTTGTGCCGATGGGCAATTGCAAATAGGAAAAATGTTTGTTACAGAAACCGGCCAAATCGGTACGCCGAAGTACATCATTAATTTCCCAACAAAAACTGACTGGAAGCTTCAAACCAAAATTGAATATGTAGAGGACGGACTTGATGACTTGGTAAAAGTCATTGTCGAAAAGGATATCCGTTCAATTGCTATTCCTCCTCTGGGCTGTGGAAATGGCGGTTTGGATTGGCAAGTTGTACGCCCTTTGATGGAAAAAAAACTTGCAAGTGTTTCTGAATTTGTTACAATAGAAATTTATGCTCCTGGTCATCATTCGTATGCGAGAACTACACTTGGAGCCGAGCCACCAAAACTGAATAAGGTTAGGGCAATTATTCTGGCGATGGCAGAAAAATACAATGTGTTGGGCTTTGACATTTCGCATCTCGAACTACAAAAACTCGCATATTTTTTAGCTGAATTCGGACAACCCGATTTACGACTTACATTTCAAAAAGGTACTTACGGACCCTATGCTGTGAACTTAAAGCACTTATTGGCGCATCTTGAGGGTCATTATATCAAAGGTCAGATTCGTTTTCATGACATGAGACCGACAGACTCACTTCATTTGGTAGCTGAACATCTGCCTGCAGTGCATTCTATTTTGCAGCAAGAACTTTCGGACGAAGAAAAAAAACGCCTAGAGAAAGTGTCCGCTTTCATTGAAGGATTTGAATCTCCGCTCGGCCTTGAATTATTGTCGACGGTCTATTGGACTTTAGTTGACTTAGGCAGCAACGCAACTATTGCTGAAATAAAATCGTACATCGCCAATTGGTCATCTCGAAAAGACAGTCTAATGTCGGAAGTACAGATAGCAGTAGCTTTACAACGCATCCGTCAATTTAATGCTTAAAAAAATCCCCCGCAATACGCAGGGGAGCACTCACGAACATCTATCAATAGATTTTTCAGAAGCGATCTGCCCGGAACGCTTCTGCGTTGATGGAAGTTTTTTCGCCCGAGGCAATCTCCGCCACCAGCTTACCCGTTGCTGGCCCGAGGCTGAGGCCCATCATGGCATGGCCCCCACCA
>QFQM01000532.1 GCA_003243255.1 Flavobacterium psychrophilum
ATAGTTACGCTAACCACTGTAGGTTTTGGAGACATTACCCCCGGAACACCTTTTGGACAATTTGTATCTGCACTGATAATGATCTTAGGTTATGGTATAATTGCCGTTCCTACCGGACTTGTTACAGCAGAGCTGATTGGCGAGAAAAAAGTTAACCTAAACACACAGGTATGCCCTAACTGCAGTGCTGACAAGCACCGCGACGATGCGCATTATTGCTATAACTGTGGCCATCACCTAAATGATTAAAGAAATCCCTTTGCAAAAAAAACATCTCATAACCGTTATAGGCCCTACTGCTATTGGAAAGACCGCGTTAGCTATTGAATTGGCTAAACATTTTAAATGCGAGATCATTTCAGCCGATAGCAGGCAGTTTTTTAAAGAAATGGCTATTGGTACAGCTGTTCCTTCAAAAGACGAACTAGCGGCTGCTAAACATCATTTTATACAAAACATAAGCATCTTTGACGATTATACTGTAGGCGACTTTGAACGTGAAGCAATTGCAAAGCTGGATGAACTATATAAAACAAATGATTATGTTGTTTTGGTGGGAGGTTCGGGTCTTTATATCGATGCTGTACTAAAAGGTTTTGACGACTTTCCTGATATTGATATTTCAGTAAGGGAAAATCTTATTGCTGAGTATGAAAAACATGGCATAACCTACTTACAGAAAAAATTAAAAGAAGTCGATCCTGTTCATTATGAAAAAGTAGCCCTGGAGAATCCGCAAAGGCTTATGCGTGCACTGGAAGTTTCCATAGGCAGCGGAAAACCCTACTCCTCTTTCCTGAATATAAAAAAGAACAGCAGAAACTTTAAGCCCATCATAATTGGCCTGGAAGCCGACAGGGAGCTGATGTATGACCGTATCAACCAACGGGTTGATATCATGGTCGAAAACGGACTTATTGACGAGGCTAAGGAACTTTTCCCAAACAAAAAACTGAATGCCCTGCAAACTGTAGGCTACCGTGAGTTATTCAGTTATTTTGACGGTGAGTTTACACTTGACTTTGCCATTGAAGAAATAAAAAAGAACACCAGAAGGTTTGCCAAAAGGCAAATGACATGGTTCAGGCGTACAGAAAACGTTAAATGGTTTGATTTTACTACTCCCACACAGGAAATCATTACTTTTGTGGAAAACACACTATAATGCCGATATCTCCACAATTTACCTCAGTATTTTCTCAGGACTGGGAAATTAATTTCCTGCAATGCACCCCTAACGGACTTTTAAAGCATACCGAACTTTGTAACCTTTTGCAACTTTCAGCAGGAGCTCACGCCGAATCGGGCGGCATAAGTTACCTGGATATGCAGACTAAAGATCAGGCATGGGTACTGAGCCGCATGCGTGTAGAAATTGATGCTTTACCAAAGTGGGGCGATACCGTAACCATAAAAACATGGATTGTAGATTTACAGGGATCGCGTTCAGTAAGGGCGCTGGAGATGTATCTGGGTGATAAAAAGCTGGCAAGTGCTCTAACCTATTGGGCGGTACTGAACACTAAACTAAGGAAAACGGAATCACTTGCATTGCCGCATGAGCATTTCGAGAAATATCCTGATCAGGTTCCTACACAGGAGTCTTTCAAAAAGATTGAGCTTTCAAGGCCGTCAGAAGAAGTTAATACCCGCAAAGTTGTACTATCCGATCTTGATATTGTTTTTCATGCCAACAATGTAAAATACCTTGAATGGTGCCTTGATAATATAGACTACAAACCGCTTTTAAGGCAACAGCTTAAAAGTTTTGACATGAACTATCTTCGTGAACTTGTGGCGGGAGATGAAGTAAAAATACTGAGAGGAAACGAAAACAATCAAACTTACTTTACAATACAAAAAGCCGACAAGCCGAGTTTTGCACTCGAACTTAACTGGAAATAAAAAAGCCCCTCAGACAATGAGGGGCTTTTTTAT
>QFQM01000533.1 GCA_003243255.1 Flavobacterium psychrophilum
AAGGAATGGAAAAGAGAACTGGCTTCCGCTAAGAATTATGTTACTACCCCAGATTTTAAGTCCTGGACATTTGGGAAAAGTGCGGGAATCAATAATGAGTACCATGCTGATGGTGGAGCAGCTAAAATATGGTTGTATTCTAATGGATTTGTTGATGTGCTAAAATTGCCAAACGGAAATTTTAAAGCGAAGGCGATTAATGGCTTTTTAAATTGGGCCACTTCCGTTAAAGCTTTTGACATAGTAGGTAAATTCAAAAAGGATCAGGAAAATAATAAACACTTTGAAATTTTAGTTCATAGTACAATATTACCAGACTCCTTATTGAGGAAGATAAATATTGCCATTTTAAACCAGGAATCTTTTGATGAAGGATTTAAAAAGGAAATTATCAAAGAAGTAAGCTCACGGAATAAAAGTGTAATTGAGCTTGCCAAAAACAGGTATGGAACAAGATGTACTGCGTGTGGGTTTGATTTTGGCATTTATTATGGTGCACATGGCAAAGGTTTTATTGAGATGCACCACCTTTATCCACTTAATTTAGGGAAAAGGGAGACAAGAGCGAAAGACCTGAGACCTGTTTGCGCCAATTGTCATCGTATGTTACATAAAGGGAAAAGACTATTAACAATTGAAGAATTGAAACTTATAATAAGAAAAGCAAAAAAATCGCAGGAAGGATAGCCACAAGGAAAGGAAATTTTCTATAGATACTGTATTGGCCGTTGGAACAAGCAAATCACATTCAACTTGTTTTTCACGTCAAATAATTCTTTTTAAAAGTTGACATTATGCAATGGTAGCGTTTGCATTCCTAATCCTTGATAATTTCCAGTAACAAATATGATCAAAAACGTGAAAAACACCTTTTGTATTAAATAAATTCTTTGTAGCCTGCAGCGTAGAGTTGTATGATAGGTGGAGGCTACCGGCGGAAGGTTATTACTGAAAAGGTAGCTACTTACCTATTATTGTAGAAAAGCTATCCCTAAAAGTACATTGAATAAAATTACATACTGAGTAAAATATTGTAGAAAACAGGACCATATGAACATTCATCAAATTACAGATAAACTAAATCAACTGGCTGCAAATACTGAATCTTTCAGAAATCTTCAAACGGTAAGAGCTGCTCTGAAAGGTTTAGAGTCCCCCAGAACCTATAAGATATTTAGCAGATCTACAGTATTTGATGGAGAAGATGCTTATGCGTTTCATGACGGAGGTCGTAGTGAATTGCAGTTCAACATCGGAGTGGAATACCTGAATGATACCGAAATTTTCAGGTATGGAGTAGGCTTTTCACTCTCGCCTAATCAAAGTCAGCCCGATCCGATCAATTATATTACACCCAAAATTTATGCTTTTAACAAATTCGTAAAGAGCAATGTCGAAGCTTTCAGTGGACTGCATCTTTGGCATTATGATCCGGAAGGCATTTGGAGCCGCACGCCTGATTTCCCGATGTCCGAAATACCGGAAGATTGGATTAAGTGGGAAAATTTCATTTTTGTTGGGCATTATTTCATAAAATCAATAGAAGATCTGACTGATAGCGATCTGGAAATTATGATTAAATTATTTGACAGGCTTATGCCTGTTTATGAGTATGTGGAAAGAGAATACCATAAGTTTAAGTTACCATTTGACGGAGAGAGAATATCAAGAATCTGCTGGAATGACAACGGCTGGATAAAACCTTCTGGCTGGAAAGGAAAAAGCACCCATCCGGATTCACACGAGGGCATTTATGGTTACGGACATGAGGAATGGCTATGTGATATATCAAAAGTTTTGGATGGTTTTCACTACGGGTTTCTGGAATCCATCAGGGGTAGCGAGGATAAGGCCGCTGGTAAGAAATACAACATTGAGCTGTTTAGTATTAATGGTGAATCCGGCAATAGGTATGCAGTCGGTAGGATCAGTAATG
>QFQM01000534.1 GCA_003243255.1 Flavobacterium psychrophilum
GTCATGATGTTTAATTTTCAACAAAACTATTTCCGCCTGTTCCGGGGAAATAGAACAAAACCGACAGCCCGGGAAATAGCTATAAAGGCGGGGATTGATATATGTGAATTTTAATATGTGTGTGCTGCGCGCACCAATAGCCGAAAGAAGGATATGCTTTAAGTCAATTTAGGAATAGGATGCACCATAAAAACTAACGGAAATAAAGAAAAAAAAATAACTTGAGCAGGTAAACAGTTGCCCTTGATGTATAATGGACTTATTTCCGACCTCGCCCTTCAAAATATAGGTGATCGAAAAAAGCTGGTAAAGAAATACATTACCCACATCAGCAATATTGACAAGTCAACAGGTGCTATTATCTGGAGCATTTGCTATGCTAATGCATCCGATGTGCCCAGGAGCTTTGCCGAAAGAATGGCCGGGCTGGAACTGGATAATCCATGTCCGCTGGTAATCTTAACAGCAGCCTCACTGAGAAGTAGTCTTGAACGGCCTAAGACCGTCAAGCGCATCTTGCATGATATGGCCCGGGGCCTGAAAGAATTTACAAGGGTCGACAAACCACGACCGGAAAATAACTGGCAATCGTTTAAAGACTTGCTTGTCTGTCTGCACCAGCACCAGATCCCCAATGTCCTGATCGTTTTCGAATTTGATATAGAAGAGTTAAGAGATAACCAGGTTTGCAAAGAGCTACAGGAAATGTTGATCCTGTTCAATAAAGAACTTCGGGAAGGATTAAAGCAATATCCTGTTATAGTGCATTCGATGATCCAGATACAGGGAAAAAGCAATTTTCAGGAAAACAAGGAGGTATATAGTCTGTTTGCTGACCTTTTTGAAAGGACACTCGATCTGGAGAAACCCGGGCTGATAAACAAAACGGATGTCATGAGGTGGATACACAACGAATTGAAGGTGCAGGACCCTGCAGAGATTAACTACTATCTGAAGAAATATTTTCATCAACAAGGTCTTATGTCAACAGTGCTTGATTTGCTTAAAGTGGAGGATGACATTCCGGATTTTGAAATGAATATGCGTGAAGTAGCAACACGTTTAAGACAGCTTGTAGCTGATAAGAATAAAACCCCAAGGAGTTAAACGATAATATCTTACCATGCTTAAATTAAAGAATATTGTTATTGATGACAAGGCTGAAAATTATTTGCCGTCTACATCGCTATTAAATGCCATGGAGGTTGCTTACACGCTTAAAAGGCCGCTGTTGATAACCGGGGAGCCAGGAACCGGTAAGACCCAGTTTGCCTATTGGGTGGCTGATCACTTATCAAAAACAAACAACTTCCATCCTTTACCATTTGTCTACAATACCAAAACAAGCAGCATAGCGCAGGACCTCTTCTATAGCTATGATGCCATTGCTCATTTTCGTGAAACGCATGGAGACTCAGGAAAAAAGGCGGAGGATTTTATTCAGCTCAAAGCATTAGGGTTGGCAATAGCCCATGCCATTGGCAGGGATGGAGTAGGGATCAGTGAATCTATACTGGACAAAAGCAATATAACAGCTGCAGAAGGGAAAGGTAGTGTGGTGCTGATCGATGAAATAGACAAGGCTTCCCGGGACTTTCCCAACGACTTGCTCAATGAAATAGAGAATTACGAATTTGAGATCAAAGAGATCAACAGAAAAGTAAAGATCATAGAAGCTGCCCAAAAGCAAAATATCATTGTTATTCTCACCAGTAATTTTGAAAAGAACCTTCCGGACGCCTTTCTACGGAGGTGTATATATTACCATATTGACTTTCCGTCGAAACAGCGGCTATATGAGATCATCCTTAGAAGGCTTAACCTGTCGGAGGAAGATTATGTGACCATCCAGAACAGAATCAGTGATTTTTTCTATTTCCACGAATTTCCCAACATCAACAAAAAGCCATCCACATCGGAATTTATTGATTGGATG
>QFQM01000535.1 GCA_003243255.1 Flavobacterium psychrophilum
AGTTGGTTCAGAGCATCTCGTTTACACCGAGAGGGTCGGGGGTTCGAATCCCTCATCGCCCACAAGAAAAGCCGAAACGTAAGTTTCGGCTTTTTTTATTCTCAAAAGTGTGGAAAGATTCTTTTCAAACACTTTTGTGAATGAAAAAAGTTACCCCTTTACATCGGGAGGGTAAGGCAGAAATTGGTTATTTATTTTTTCTATTAATAATTTCGATAGCCTTTTCCATAGTTTCATCTATTAAGCAGGAGGTCATGGCAACATAATTTCCAGGAACATATTTTTCACGCGGAATACCGTTTACGTGAAATAATCGTGCTGTTGAAAGTCTAAAGCCATATTGCAGGTTTTTAAAAGAAAATCCATTCATTTCACCTGCAAGACGTTCCATTTCTGTGCCTACTATTGTTGATGAAGCTACACTTTCCAAACCTATAGCGAGCCCTTCTCCCATGCTGCCAGTCCAGCGGCTGACAAGAACTACTGAGGGTTTCGTATATCTGCTTTTACGGGGATTTACATATTCCAGCCATGTTCGTTCTACGGCAGGTCCGTTCCCATATTGTTCAATAAAACTATGTTTCTGATATGGCATTTCTGTTTTTACGAAGCGACTCATAATACCGCGAGCTACATAACTATTGCCGCCATCAACAGTATTTCTGAGATCAATTATAAGGCCTTTGGTGGAAACAAGGCTATCAAGTGCTTTATCAAATTCTGAAATAAGATCGTTGTTGCCCAATGAATTATTTATAGTAATAATCCCAATGTTGTTTTTAATTTCTGTACTAATCAGGCTTTTGTGCTGAGATATTTTAACCTGATCAAGATCAAAATTTATTATTTTCCCTGATCTTAGCCTAAGCGTAAGTATTCTTGGTTGGCTATAACGACCTGAAATAACCTTATTGGCAATCCATTCGCGTGTAACAGGGTTAGTTTTATCGTCACAATGAGTGGGAAAGTTATCAATAGCCAGCGGCATCTTTATTTTATTGACCTCTATAACTTCGGCACCTATTATATTTTCTAAAATCCCTTCTTTAGCCGATGTCCAGACACTTGTAATTATAGTTTTATTATTTTTTTGCGAAACATACAGGGATGAGTAAAGTCTATAAGAATCCCATACGTTGGTATTTAACATGAGATGCGAATCATGAAACTCGTCCATTAAATATTCGAATAAGAGTACGGTATCTTCATTTGTGTTGATATCGTTTGTTTTTTTAGAATAATATTCACGTAAGCAGTTAATATCTATTCCCCGTTCGGCGAAGTATACATAATAATTGGAAACATAATTTAGAAGATGCTCTAAATCTTCTTTAATTTTAACTTTATCAGGTGTATTCTGAGCTTGTGTAACAAGGCAACAGAACAGGAATACCAGAAATATGTTTTTTCTCATTAGATTAGATTGTGGTCAAATATACTATATAAACAGAATGGTAAGTATAATGTTTTGTGAGAATTTTAAGCACAATTAAAATCAGAGCTTATGTTTTTTAATAACTTAGATACTTACAAGGTTTTGTTTATAACTATTCATTTCTTACTCTTAAATTAGTTTTACAAAATGTCTTTTTTATTTAGATTTGAAGTATAAACAAACTAGAAAAAGAAGAAGATATATGGGGATGTTTGTAATCAGCAAACGCTTTAACGGAGAATATAAATTTGTTTTTACATCCAGGAAAGGGAAAACAATTTTTACGAGTATAAGCTGCAAGCAAAAGTCTGATTGTGAACTGATGATTGGTGCAATAAGAGAAAATATTGAATTGTTCGCTTTTACAAAGAATACTGCTACTTCCGGAAAATATTTTTTCAGGTTATCTAAAGGCGGACTCGTTCTGGCTACCAGCCGTAAATATTCAACAGAACTGAGACTTAAAAAAGGTATTGATGAAATCACTAAATATGCCCCTGT
>QFQM01000536.1 GCA_003243255.1 Flavobacterium psychrophilum
TGGAGAAAGGGTCATTCTGAGAATGAAGATTCCGACGTTACTAACTGAGTGTTGTATCTAATCGTGGGGGCAGGTCATTACGGGCTGCATAGCTTTCCCTAAGTGCCCGTAAAATCATTTTATAAGCCTGGATAAGATTGGTTTGAGGGCAACGGAATTTCTTTATACGTTCGACATACTGCTCTCTAACATTCGCCGGGGCAGTCCAGCGGATTTTTTCGTCAATTTCGGGAAAATAACTCATTTCCAGAAGTACTTCATCTTCCGTAAGCGCTTCAGGAAGTGCTTCAATTAAGGGGTTGCCACGATACTCAGGTAACTCCTGTTCTTTATATATCGCTGAAACGCTCCGTATAAGGTTCATTATTCTGCGTCCTCAGTCTTCTTCTTACCTTTTAACCATCTTTGTTTCTCCTCCCGGCCAGGCAAAAGCAGAACCTTACTGGATGACGGAAGTAGGGGTTCAGGTCTTCCATTAGCAACATCAGTTCGCCCTAATGAATCAAGTTCATTTTTCCTGTTCTTTTTAATATCTTTACCATGTACCCGTCGAGATTCGTATATTTCATTTAATCTTTCGTTACCTTTCTTGTTAAAATCATCTTTATTATTGATATTGCTGAGTGAATTCAGAGTAAATAAATTAATTTCTTTTTGAGTATCTACCCAATCAGCCATTACATCTGTATCAAGATGAGCTTTACCTTTAAATATATCTCTTTTCTTAAGCAGGTAATGCTTTTTGAAAATGCTATTTTTGTCAAATCTTACATATATATAATCTACGCAATTGTCATCTATTCTTGCTTCACAAGTGGTTCTTCCAAATACTCTGGCACCTGATGCAATGTCTGGATCACATTCATAAAAAAGATTATTGTACTGAATCCCACCGGCGGTAATGTTAGCGTTCACAGGGATCAACAATCGTGCGATCACTTCGTCGGCCCCAACGGCTCTTGCGCTGAATCTCCCGTGCTTTAAGCTTATCATCCAACTATTTTTTGGTGATATTACGAGATCATTTTCAATCAGTAAGGGATTGATATAAGCCAGTTCTTCATATGTTCTCTGATTATGTGCAAGTATCTCCCGAATCAGTAAAGACGTGACCTCCTGAATCGTTAAACAAGCCCTGGATTGCGGTGTTGGCTCTCCTTTAACAATCTTACCCCTTCGTGTTGTTCCAATAAGCCTATGAATAACTTCATCATTTAGAATACCGAAACAGCGTTCAACAATGCTTTTTCTGTCGCCTCTACCGACTGGCGCAAACTCAAGTTTTGTCAGGGGGGTCATCTTTTCCTGAGGTTTAAGACCAATCATCTCCCCGTTGTCACACATCAATGTTAATGGAATATGAGAACAAGGCCAATCATCATTAGTAATAGAGATTCCAAATAATCTACAATATTCTTTTTTTGGCATAAAGCAATTTGCTAACGCTTGTCGGGCAGCTCGCCATGAAGCATGGTATAAAGAAACATGAAGGCCAACAATCATTCTTGTTGCGCGATCCACCACTGTATAAATAGTTGGGCGCCCAATGACTTTTCGTCTGTTTAAACTCGAAATAAGATGTACATCAGCGACAGTTGAGTCTATTTCGAAAACATCACCCGGCAAAACAGTTGTATTAGCCACACTACCTAAAAGCGCCCGCATTTTGAGGTCTATTTCTTTTTTCGTGTTCTTCTTATTTATCGAGAAATCTTTAGTGAAGAGTTTTTTATTCCAGTATGAAAATTGTTTTAAAGAAGGAACATATGGAGCTCTATTTTCTAGGTTTGCTGTTTTAATTTCATCCCTAAAATACAAATCAATATGTCTCTCTAATGTTTTCTTTATCGTATCTCCGTTAACTTTATAATGATACGTAATGAGAGATTTTCTAATATTATTTATATCTCTTTCATTAAGAATGAAAACACGTGA
>QFQM01000104.1 GCA_003243255.1 Flavobacterium psychrophilum
TTTCCCGGCACAGCAGGTAAATGATGATGATATTCAGTTGTATGATGAGAATGGGAAGCCTAATGTAAAATTCCTAACACTAAGGCAGCAGTCACAGAAGACAAAAGGTGCGCCTAATATTGCGCTTTCTGACTTTATTGCGCCAAAAGATACCGGAAAGACCGATTATATGGGGGCTTTTTGTGTAACTACAGGTTTTGGTGTGGATGAAAAAGCGGCTGAATTTGAAGCGGAACATGACGATTACAACTCTATCATGGTTAAGGCACTGGCTGATCGTTTGGCTGAAGCATTCGCAGAATACCTGCACTTAAAAGTGCGTAAGGAGATTTGGGGGTATGCATCGGATGAGGTGCTTAGCAATGATGAACTTATTAAGGAACAGTATGAAGGTATACGTCCGGCACCGGGCTATCCTGCCTGTCCTGACCATTTAGAGAAAAAGACCATCTGGCAATTGCTGGATGTTGAGCATAAAATAGGTGTATCACTAACCGAAAGCCTTGCCATGTGGCCGGCTTCATCGGTATCAGGATATTATTTTGCGAATCCGAAGAGTAAATACTTTGGACTTGGTAAAATAAAAGAAGACCAGGTTGTTGATTACGCCAAACGAAGAAATATAAGTACAGACGAAGCCACAAAATGGCTTAATCCTAATATCGCAGATTAGTTGTCGGGTGATGGTTGTTGGTTGTCGGAAGCTACCAGAACTGTAAACCGTAAACTGTTAACTTATAACTATTATAATGAAAGTAACAGAGCACATAGATAATGCCAATGGCAAACCACTTTTTTCTTTTGAGATACTGCCTCCGCTAAAGGGACAGAACATCCAGTCTATTTTTGACAGTATTGATCCGCTGATGGAGTTCAATCCGCCGTTTATAGATGTAACTTATCATAGGGAAGAGTATGAATATAAAGAACTGCCAAGCGGTTTCCTGGAAAAGAAGGTAGTAAAGAAACGTCCCGGAACGGTAGGGATCTGTTCGGCGATACAGAATAAATATCAGGTAGATGCTGTGCCACATATTCTATGTGGTGGCTTTACCAAAGAAGATACCGAGAACTTTCTTATCGACCTTGACTTTTTAGGGATTCAGAATGTGGTTGCACTTAGGGGTGATGCAGTGAAGAGTGAGATATACTTTAAGCCTGAGAAAGAAGGTAATCATTATGCAACCGAACTGGTAACGCAAATTTCGGACTTAAATAATGGGATTTACCTTGATGACGATTTACAAAATACGTCGGCTACTAACTTTTGTATAGGTGTGGCGGGTTATCCTGAAAAACACATGGAGGCACCAAGCCTTGACAGTGATATTCATTTCCTGAAGCAGAAAATAAAGAACGGAGCATCTTACATTGTTACGCAGATGTTCTTTGATAACCAAAAATTCTTTGACTTTGTGGCAAAATGCCGAAAAGAAGGGATTACTGTGCCTATTATTCCGGGGCTGAAGCCTATAGCGACCAAAAAGCAGCTGAATTTAATTCCGCACCGCTTTAAGGTAGATTTACCGGATGATCTTATTATGGCTGTTGTCAAAGCAAAAGATAACGACGCTGTACGACAAATAGGAATTGAATGGTGTACGGAGCAGAGTAAAGAACTTGTAAAAGCCGGTATTCCGGTACTGCATTATTACTCTATGGGTAAGTCTGAAAATGTAAAAGCTATCGCATCAGCGATATTTTAGATAATTGTTTGTTTGTTGTTTGTAAAGAAGCCCGGCATTGTTGTCGGGCTTTTTTTATTTTGTTATTACAATGCTGTAAAAAAGAAATATTAAAACTGAGGGTAAAAAGATAAAAAGCCAAAATGATAACGTGGGGTGATTATCGATGAAGTTATACTTATATGTGTATTTAATGGCAATTTCCTTGGTTACGGATTCTCTGAAATAGTAACAATAATTAAAAACGGCAGATCCGACAAGAACTAAAAAGGTTAAATAGCTTTGTTTATGAATTACTTCGTATATGTTACAATCAACCAAATACAATACATTAGTTGGTAGAAACATAATAAGATTTACCTGAAAAAACCAAAAAAAGAGTGTTCCAAATTTACTATTATAATCAAAGCCAAATGCTCTGTATGTGATATAATAAAACAGGCTCACTACTTCTTTTTCGTCATTTCCCTGAACACAGTTTCAAGGTTTTTGCTCTTAAGTGATAGCTGAAGCGTTTTCAGGTTATTGGCCTGTGCGAAGTCGAATACTGCAGGGCGCATATCGTTGTCGGCTTCAAATGTAAGTTCCCAAACATTGCCTTTAGTATTAACAGCTGATGAGAGGTTTGAAAGGCTTTCAAGTGATGATTTGTTTACCGCCTGGTCAAATTCTACCTCAATTATCTGTGCTTCTTTGTGGTCTTTTACAAGGTTGCCAATTTCTTTATCGGTAACGATCTTTCCATGGTTGATGATGATAACCCTGTCGCAAATGGCCTCAACTTCCTGCATGATGTGCGTAGAAAGGAAAACGGTTTTGTCTTTGCCAATGTTCTTGATAAGATCGCGTATCTCTACAATCTGGTTAGGGTCAAGTCCGGTAGTAGGTTCATCAAGGATAAGTACTTCGGGATCATGTAGTAATGCAGAGGCAAGACCTACACGCTGGCGGTATCCTTTAGAAAGCGCACCAATTTTTTTGTGAGCTTCAGGAGTAAGTCCGGTTAGTCGGATGACCTCTTCAATACGTGATTTGTTTACTTTATAAACATCGGCATTGAATTCAAGGTATTCGCGAACATACAAGTCAAGGTATAATGGGTTGTGTTCCGGAAGGTAACCAACCGATTTCTGAACCGCTTTTTCTGCTGTAGCTACATCAGATCCGTTTACCAGTGCTGTGCCACTATCGGCATTAAGGTAAGTGGTCAGGATTTTCATAAGTGTCGATTTTCCGGCACCGTTTGGTCCCAGGAAACCTACAATTTCTCCTTTGTTTACAGAAAATGAAACAGCATCAAGCGCTTTTTGTTCGCCATAGCTCTTAGAAATATCCTTTACCTCGATTGACATAGTCTTAAAATGGTTTTTGGCAAAAATACTAAGAAAATGACAGGTTGGTTATTATTTGTTTCAATTTTATATTTTTGGAGAAAACTAAATCATTATGAAAAAAATCATCGCTTTATCTTTTGCGTTCGTAGTATTGGCAGCCTGTTCTTCTGATGACAGTCCTTCTTCAACACAAAATTACAGCCAGCTTATTTTGGGTAAATGGTATTTTGTTGAGTCTACTTATGATGGTATAGCAGTCCCTTATGAGCATGACTGCCCTGCAAACAGGGATTATGAAGAGTTTACATCTGATGGCGTAGGCAAATATGTAGGGCATAATACCGAATGCGAAGTGGATGAGGAAGAATCAGGTCTTTATGAAATTGAGGGCAACATCCTTAAAATTATTGATACAAGCGAGTTTCCGCTTAATGCCGAATATACCATCACCACTCTTGATGAAGAGGAATTGGTATTGAAACTTACTATAAATGAGCCGGAAGGACAGATGGTAGAAGTTTCAAAATATTCTAAAATATAATAAGTTTCTTAAATGACTTATAAATCCTGACAAGCTTTGGCCTGTCAGGATTTTTTATTGGCTGTAAATACCGTAAATTTGTTTCATATTAGATACGATGGAAAATAATATAGAGATGAAAGCGTGGCTTGACGAATTTAAAGCGTCTAAGCCCTTGATTATAGCAGGTCCGTGCAGTGCCGAAACGGAAGAGCAGGTGTTAGATATTGCCCGTCAGCTTAAAGATTCAGATGTTAGTATATACCGTGCCGGTATCTGGAAACCCAGAACGCGTCCGGGAGGATTTGAAGGTGTCGGTGCTATCGGGCTAAAATGGCTGCAAAAAGCAAAAGCAGAAACCGGATTGCCTATGGCAATTGAGGTGGCAAATGCTACCCATGTAAAATTAGCCCTTGAACATGATATAGATGTATTGTGGATAGGTGCACGTACAACAGTGAATCCGTTTGCGGTGCAGGAAATTGCCGATGCGCTTGCAGGTACCGATAAAATTGTACTGATAAAAAATCCGGTAAATCCTGATTTGAGCCTTTGGCTGGGAGGTGTGGAGCGTTTGTATAATGCCGGCATTAAAAAGCTTGGCGTTATCCATAGAGGATTCTCAACATA
Source organism: Flavobacterium psychrophilum (assembly GCA_003243255.1). The sequence continues at coordinate 4,170 of QFQM01000104.1, forward strand.
CGAAAAAACAAAATACCGTAACATACCCGAGTGGCAGCTTGCTATTGAACTTCATGAACGTTTCCCTGATTTGCCCCTTATTGGTGATCCGTCGCATATAACAGGTCGGCGTGATATGATACAGGAGGTAGCTCAACAGGCGCTGAACCTGAATTATGACGGACTGATGATCGAAACCCATAATGACCCCGATAAGGCCTGGAGTGATGCCGCTCAGCAGGTAACCCCAGAAAGGCTTAAAGAAATCTTGAGCAGTCTTATTGTTCGTAAAAAGACTAACGAGGACAGCGCTTTTAATGAAGAGCTTGAAAAACTGAGGCTTCGAATTGATGAATATGATTCAAAACTTATTCAGGTATTAGGGCAGCGTATGCGAATTGCTGACAAGATAGGGGAACTTAAGAAAGAAAATAACGTTGCCGTATTGCAAACCCAGCGCTGGAAACAGATACTGGAAAGGATGAAGGCCGAAGGGCTGCCTGAAAATCTTGGAGAAGAATTTATTCTTGACCTTTTCAGGGCGATACATCAGGAAAGCATTACGCACCAGGAGAAAATAATTACGGGTACTGCAGATGAAAATATCAGCCAATAATAATTGCCTATCTTTGCGCTATGACAGGATTGGTTTATAAATCTACCGGAAGCTGGTATACTGTAAAGACAGATGAGGGAACCTTTTACGAATGCCGTATTAAAGGTAAATTCCGTATTAAGGGCATCAAGAGTACTAACCCTGTTGCCGTAGGCGATATAGTTGATTTTGACCTTGATGAAACTTCTGATACAACTACGGGGCTGATACATAATATTCAGGAAAGGAAAAATTATATTATCCGTAAATCGGTAAACCTGTCCAAACAGGTACATATTATTGCTTCGAATATTGATAAGGTATTTCTTTTGGTTACAATAAACAATCCGCCTACGACTACAAGTTTTATCGATCGATTTCTGGTGACTGCCGAAGCTTATGGTATTGAAGCGATACTGGTATTCAATAAAATTGATACGTTTGACGATACAATGCTGGATGAGCAGCTGTATCTTCAATACATATACAGTAATATAGGTTATACATGCCTACGTGTTTCTTCAACCCAGCAAAAAGGAATTGAGGAACTGAAGGCTGAGATGAAAGATAACGTGAGTATGTTCTCAGGACATTCAGGGGTTGGTAAATCTACACTTATTAATACGCTTCAGCCTAATCTTAATCTAAAAACAAAAGAAATATCTGAGCAGCACAGCCAGGGGCAGCATACTACAACTTTTGCCGAAATGTTTGATCTTGACTTTGGTGCAAAAATTATTGATACCCCGGGAATCCGTGGTTTTGGTATAGTAGATATGGAAAAAGAAGAGATTGGGGATTACTTTCCTGAATTCTTTGCGCTGAAAGACCAGTGTAAGTTCAATAACTGCCTGCATAAGGAAGAGCCGCATTGTGCTGTAAAAGAAGCACTTGATAACGATGAAATTGCATGGTCGCGTTACAATAGTTATTTGCAAATGCTGGAAGGTGATGAGGAACATTACCGTACGGATGCTTATGCAGATGGCAGAAACAAAGAGGAGCAGGAATAATGAAGGCAGTTATACAACGTGTCAGTGAGGCATCGGTAACTATTGAAGGTAATAAAGTAGCTGATATAAAAGCCGGACTCCTCATTCTTGTAGGGATTGAAGACGCCGACACTCAGGAGGATATCAACTGGCTTTCGGCAAAAATTGTTAAGCTCAGGATCTTTGGTGATGATGAAGGCCTGATGAACCGTTCCATAGAAGATATTAATGGTGATATAATAGTAGTAAGCCAGTTTACACTTCATGCTGCTACAAAAAAAGGCAATCGCCCTTCTTACATCCGCGCTGCGAAGCCTGATGTTGCTATCCCTCTTTATGAAGCATTCGTAAAACAAATTAAAAAAGACCTCTGCAAAAAGGTACAAACCGGTGAGTTTGGTGCCGATATGAAAGTTGCTTTGCTAAATGATGGACCGGTAACGATAATTATAGATACAAAAAACAAAGAATAGGTTTTTTGTGTTAAAAAAATCATAATTTTGGATAAACCAAACCAATCATGATTTTTAGATTTTTATTGTCTTTATTCTTTCTGTGTCAGACACTTTGTGCGCAGGAAGTTGACTTGTCTGTTGCAAATATTCCTGAAAATTTAAAAGAGAATGCCGATGCTGTAGTACGGCTTGATAAGACTGATATTGAGATAACCTCAATAAAGTCGATGGCTGTAAAAAAGACTAGGATTATAACAATATTAAATAAAAGCGGACTCAATTATATTAACGCCGAAGAATATTACAACAAAAGGACTACTATTAAATCTATTGAAGCTGTTGTTTATGACAGTCAGGGCAAACAACTGAAAAAACTTAAAAGAAAAGATTTCAGGGATATTTCAATATCAGAGGGATATAGTATTTCTGATGACAGGATGCTATATCTTGATTATACACCTGCTGCCTATCCTTTTACCATAGTGTATACCTGTGAGGAAGAAACCTCTAATACTGCATTTATTCCTCAATGGTCTCCGGTTGAAGGTTTTTATGTGAGCATGGAAAAATCTGAAATAAATTTAAAATCGGATCCTGCCCTTGGGCTTAAATACAGGGAGTATAATTTTGAAGGTGCCGATATAACCAAACAGGAATCCGCAGGGCAGCTGTCTTTTAAAAAAGAGAATTTACAGGCATCTAAGCGAGAAGATTATTCACCTTCGCCTGTTAAGACAGCTCCGCATGTGTCTTTCGGGCTCGATAAATTCTATCTTGAAGGGGTTGAAGGTAATGCAGCTTCATGGGAGCAGTTTGGAGCTTGGTACTACGAAAATCTCTTAACAGGAACCGATGAACTTTTGCCCGAAACGGTTACAAAAGCAAAAGGGCTTACAGCAAACGAAACAGATCCGTTGAAGAAGGCTAAAATATTATATGAATATATGCAGTCTAAAACCAGGTATGTAAGTATTCAGTTAGGGATAGGCGGATGGAAGCCTATGCAGGCCAAAGACGTTGACAGGTTGGGATATGGTGATTGTAAAGCACTTAGTAATTATATGAGGGCTTTACTAAAAGCTGTAGGAGTAGAGTCGTACTGTACCGTAATATATGCCGGCAACAAACGCGATATAAGAAAAGATTTTGTGTCGATGCAGGGTAACCATATGATACTTGCCATACCGGATAATAATAATCTTGTATGGCTGGAGTGTACAAGTCAGCATGCTCCTTTTGGTTTTCAGGGTGATTTTACGGATGACAGATTTGCACTGGTACTGAAGCCAGGAAAAGGGGAGATAATTAAAACTCATACATATGATATGAATGGCAATAGCCAAACATCAAAAGGTGCATATGCAATAAGCGAAACAGGTGCTATCAGTGCCGATGTTATGATTGTATCGAAGGGGCTTAAGTATGACCAGATTTATGGTTTGGAATCGAGATCATATGAGGATCGTGATAAATATTATAAGTCTCATTTACGAACACTTCCGGATATGAAGATCAAAAAAGCCGATCTTAAAAATAAGAAAGATTCTCAGGAATTTGTTGAGGCACTCGTTTTAGAATCTCAGGGTTATTGCAGTAAAAGCGGTAACAGGATGATGTTTGCCGTGAATGCATTTAATGTTTATACAGATGTTCCGCAGCGTTACCGCAGCAGGAAAAATGCTTTTGAGGTAAAAACGGGATTCAGTGATACCGATGAGGTAGTGGTAACGCTTCCGGTTGGTTTTACATTAGAAGCAATTCCGCAGAACGTAGAAATTAAAGATAAATTCGGTGTATACAAAGCGGAATACTCTCAGCCGGAATCGGGAAAAATCCTGTTTAAGCGCAGCCTTCTTATCAACGAAGGGATTTATTCTGCAAATGAGTATGAAAATTACAGGCTTTTTATTGAAAAAATAGCACGAAATGATAATGCAAAGGCAGTTTTGCTAAAAACCTAAATTATAATAACCAACATAAACCAAATACAATCACCTGAAACATGAAATTACTCAACACTCTATTATTCTTTTTTATGGCCGTTTTACCGGCATCGGCACAGCAATATGAGCTTGGCGAAGTAACAAAAGAAGAGCTCGAAGAAAATAAACACCCTGTAGATCCTTCAGCGGGTGCGGCCATCTTATTCAGTAAAGGAAAAACCTATATGTCGCTTTCCGAACAGAGTGGTTTTGATCTTGTTACTGAAGTGGAGATGAAGATCAAAATTTATACTAAAGAAGGTTATGACTGGGCTACTAAAACAATTCCGCTATACGTTTCGGGAAGCAGCAGGGAAAGCGTTGATATTTCTAAAGCGGTAACATACAATCTTGAAGGAGGGGCTATAAAAAAATCGAAACTTAAAAGTGAAGGCGAATTTAGTGAAGCCGTAAACAAATATTGGAATTCGAAAAAGATAATTATGCCTGATGTAAAAGAGGGAAGTATAATTGAGTACAAGTATACATTGAAATCACCATTTATCTCGGTATTTCCGGACTGGAGATTTCAGGAAGATATTCCAGTAAATTATTCATCATATACTACTGTGATTCCGGAATATTATGTTTATAACCCTGTTTTTAGGGGATATTATTCTCCTAAAATTACAAGAAGCAGTAAGAATACCACATACAACTATACTTCTAAAGAAAGAACGGGTTGGTATGTTTCTAAAACAACTTATGAGAACGGGCAAATAAACTATAAGGAAAATACAACAACCTATGTTCTTGATAAGTTAGTAGCAATGAAGGAGGAAGCATTTGTTAATAATATCGCAAACTACACTGCTAGTATTGAACATGAGCTTTCGATGACTAAATATCCGAATGAGCCCATAAAAACCTTCTCGTCATCATGGGAAGATGTCGCTAAGACCATTTATAAATATGATGATTTTGGTCCTGAACTGGAAAAAACAGGATATTTTGAAAATGATCTGGCATCAGTACTTGCCGGAACTTCAACGCAGGAAGAAAAAGCATATGCTATTTTTAGTTTTGTAAAAAACAGGATGAACTGGAATGAATACTACGGCTACAGTTGTGAAGGGGGAGTGAAAAAAGCCTATAAAGATAAAACAGGAAATACGGCAGAGATTAACCTTATGCTAACGGCCATGCTTCGTTCTGCAGGACTTAATGCTAATCCGGTATTGGTAAGTACAAGAAATAACAAAATTGCGCTTTTCCCTAACAGAACTGCATTTAATTATGTTATAGCCTCTGTTGATATTGATGGTAAAATGATGCTTTTAGACGCTACGTCTAAAGCTGCATTGCCAAATATTATTCCAACGCGTGCCATAAACTGGTTTGGAAGGCTTATCCGTAAGGATGGCAGTTCGGCAAATATAGACCTGATGCCTCAGCAAAGCTCGAGAGAAGTGGTAAATATTTTTGCAACAGTGGGAGCTGACGGAAAAATTACCGGAAAGGCCAAAGATCAGTATCTGGATTATAATGCATTTGTTTTCAGGGAACATATAAGCAATGTTAACAAAGAGGTTTATCTCGAAACACTCGAGAAAAAGCTGGGTGGTATTCAGGTTAGCAATTACAATGTATCAGACAAAGACTTTTCCAAGCCGGTAATTGAGGATTTTGATTTTGTTCATGATAATATGACTGATATTATAGGAGATAAGATATATTTAAACCCGATGCTTTTCTTTACACAAAAAGAAAATCCTTTTAAATCAGAAAAAAGGGATTATCCTATCGACTTTGTTTATCCGCACCAGGACAAATACATGATTAATATTACCCTTCCTGCAGGTTATGTTATAGAATCTATGCCAAAAGCCGCAACAATTGTAATGGAAGAGAATATAGGCAGTTTTAAATACAATATTGCCAGTTCTAACAACACCATACAGATAGGTGTTGTACTTGATATAAACGCAGCTTCATTAGCTCCGGACTATTATCTTACAATAAAAGATTTTTATGCTAAGATGATAGAAAAGCAAAACGAAAAGATAGTGCTTAAAAAAGCATAATGAAAAAGTTAGTATATGTCATTTTTGGCCTTATTATAGCATTGTTGCCACAAATATTGTTGGCTCAGCAATTTGAATTGGGTAAAGTAACCAAAAATGAGCTTTTGGAAAGGCACCATCCTGCTGATACTTCTGCATCTGCTGCGATCTTATATGAAAAAGGTAAAACCTATTTTAAGTATGCAGGTTTTTACTGGATTATGGTTACTGAAGTTGAAAGGCGTATAAAGATTTATAAAAAATCGGGCTATGATTTTGCCAATCAGGAGCTCAGCTATTATGTTGGCAATAGTGATTATAATACTTTTTCTGATGCATGTACCTATAATTTGAACGGAGGCGATATCATAAAAACAAAACTTGGGAGTGAACATGAATTTGTTCAGCCAGTTGGGGAATATGGAGAATCTAAAAAAATATTTTTTCCTGATGTAAAAGAAGGAAGTATTGTTGAGTTTAAATACACTAAGATGAAGCGGTGGAAAGGCTACATGCCAGACTGGTATTTTCAGGAGGATATGCCTATGAATAGCAGCGAATATACCGTTGCAATTCCGGCTTATTTTACGCATCACAGCATAATATCAGGGAATATAAAGGTAAACAGTACTCCGCAGGTTACAGTAAGAGGTGACGGTTTTCAGGAAAACAGGGTAACTTATTCGGCAAAAAATATCCCGGCTATAACTCATCAGCCTTATGTGAATAATATAGACAATTACAGGCCTTGCGTTAAGCATGAACTTGTAGCTTTTACCAATTTTGCAGGTGAAGAGACAAAATTTGCGACCAGCTGGAAGTCATTAGTCCTTTCGCTTTTTGAAGATGAAGATTTTGGCAAACAAATAGAACAACAGGCCTATTTTAAAAAGGATATTGATGGTCTTTTAAGGGATGGAATGACGACCGAAGAAAGAATCAATGCTGTTTTTAACTACGTCCAAAACAGGATGGAGTGGAACAAATATGTTGGTTTTTCATGCAATCAGGGTGTTAGGGAGGCTTATAAGCTGAAAAAAGGAAATACGGCCGAGATAAACCTTATGCTTATTGCAATGCTAAAATATTTAAAAATTGATGCAGTACCGGTATTGTTAGCCACCAAAAACAAAACTATACCGCAATATCCCAGTCTAGAAGCTTTTAATTATGTATTATGCGGTGTTCAGTTAGGAGGTGATTTTATTTTGTTAGATGCTACAAGTAAATTTACTACACCGGGTCTTATCCGTCCTGTAGCTCTTAATCATTATGGTAGAAAAATCAGACCTGATGGCAGCGCAATAGAAGTTGATCTTGAGCCTAAACATATAGCGAGGAGTATATACAATATAGTTGGAGCAATTAGTGGAGATGGTGGAGTTTCCGGTAAAATAAGGGTGCAGTATTCAGACTATCAGGCTATAGAAATGCGGGAAGGGGTTGGGTTTGAAAAAAAAGAAAAATACATTAATGGTTTGGAGGAAGCTTTTGAAGGAACTCAAATTTCGGATCATACATTTAAAAATGAGTCACCAAATCCTTTATTGGAAGAATATTCATTTACAAACAGCACCATTTCAGATATAATAGGGGAAAAGATAATCATTAGTCCGATGTTATTTTTTGCATCAAAAAGCAACCCTTTTCTTGCAGAGGAAAGATTATATCCTATTGATTTTACCTACCCGTGCCAATATAAATATATGATTACATTAACTTTGCCTAAGGGATATACTGTTCAAAGCTCTCCTGAGTCGGGTTCAATATCTATGGGCGATAATATCGCCAGCTTTAAATATGTTATCAATATAAAAGATAATCAATTACAGCTTAATGTAATATTCGATATTAATCAGGCGGTCATAGCAAAAGAGAATTATAATGCTTTGAAAGAATTCTACCAAAAAATGATTGAAAAGGAAAATAATAAACTTATTCTAAAAAAAGCATAACCATGAATATCAAAAACGCCCAATTAGACGTAGATAACTGGATAAAAGAGCACGGAGTTCGCTACTTTAATGAGCTTACCAATATGGCTCAGCTTACTGAAGAAGTAGGTGAGGTAGCCCGTATCATTGCCCGCCGTTATGGTGAGCAGAGCGAAAAAGAAAGCGACAAGAATAAAGACCTGGGAGAAGAGCTTGCCGATGTGGTTTTTGTAGTGCTTTGCCTGGCGAACCAGACAGGAGTTGACCTACAGGCGGCCTTTGATAAAAAAATGGACCTGAAAACCAAGCGTGATCACGACAGGCATCATAATAACGAAAAACTCAAATAAGATGCGACTCAAGCTTGCCCAGTTTTTAGGAGGGATAATTCTGTATTCGATATTTGGGGTGTTGATGATATTGATTTCAGGTATAGGTTTTAAAGGTCAATGGACCTTTCTTAGCATCTGGATAGTGGGTATGTCGCTGCTGCACGTAATTATCATCGAACCCATGCGCCTAAGAATGGCAAAACGAAAAGCTGAGCTTCAAAAAAAGAAATAGCAAATGGGAGATATCCGTCTCAATTTACCTGCAGAGATCCTTTCTGCTTCATTGCATATATCAGGGAGCAAGTCGGAAACGAACAGGCTATTGTTGCTTCAGTCATTATATCCGGGTATTACCATAGAGAATGTTTCCGAATCGGATGATAGCCAGGCGATGCGAATGGCTTTGTCGTCAAAAGAAGAGTTGATAGATATTCACCATGCAGGCACTGCAATGCGTTTTCTTACAGCCTATTTTTCAATCCAGAAAGGTAGGAAAGTCGTGTTGACAGGTTCAGCGCGCATGAAAGAACGTCCTGTTGGTGTGCTCGCAGATGCTTTACGAACTCTTGGAGCTGATATAGAGTATATAGAAAATGAAGGTTTTCCACCTATTAGGATAAAAGGTAAAAAACTCAGCGGTAATAGCGTTGCCATAAAAGCCAATGTAAGCAGCCAGTATATAACGGCATTACTTCTTATTGCTGCTAAGCTTGAAAACGGACTTGAAATAATTCTTGACGGTGAAATCACATCGCGTCCTTATCTCGAAATGACACTTTCATTACTTAATGAAGTAGGGATTGAAACATTGTTTCGGGATAATATCATTAAAGTAAGTCCGGCAACCGGCAACCGGCAACCGGCAACCATTATTGTAGAGAGCGACTGGAGTTCTGCGTCTTACTTTTATTCCATTATTGCGCTTTCGGAAGTCGGAACTACAATAACATTGTCTTCCTACAAACAGAACAGCCTTCAGGGTGACAGGGCGTTGGCAGAAATATACCAGGCTCTTGGGGTAACAACTGAGTTTAACGGTAGCTCAATTACCTTAACGAAGGTTAGCCGTGAACTCTCAACGGTGAAATGTCAGCTAAATGATACTCCCGATATTGCCCAGACCATAGCTGTAACCTGCTTTGGATTAGGGACTGGCTGCCACCTTACGGGATTACATACGTTAAAAATAAAAGAAACCGACAGGCTGGAAGCACTTAAAACCGAACTTGAAAAGCTTGGTGCTAAAATTAATGTGACTGATGATAGCCTTACATTGAAGCCACACTCATTATTTCAAAGCAAGAGTGAAGCTGGCTCCCTCTCCTTGGGAGAGGGGTGGGGTGAGGCTACCGCTATCAATACCTACAATGATCATAGGATGGCTATGGCCTTCGCGCCACTGGCAGTAAAGGTACCGATTGTTATTAATGACGCCGAAGTGGTTTCAAAATCATACCCTGCATTTTGGGATGATCTTGCAACAATTGGTTTTGAAATTAATACCCTTTAGGTACTTAACCCACTGTTTTTAAGGATTACAATAAATAAATGGCAAAACACTTGACAACGCCTGTTTGACGATAGTATATTTGCACCCAATTAAAGCATTTTGGCAAATAAGCCCTAACCGCCTAAAAACAAAAACAAAAGATGAAATTATCTAACTTCAATTTCAACCTTCCAAAAGAGCTTCTTGCTGAATTTCCTGCTGAAAACAGGGATGAGTCACGCCTTATGGTTGTGAACAGGAAAACAGGAACTATTGAGCACAGGCTGTTTAAAGATGTACTTGATTACTTTGATGAAGGAGATGTAATGGTGCTTAATAATACCAAAGTTTTTCCTGCGCGCCTTTATGGTAACAAAGAAAAAACCGGTGCAAGGATTGAGGTTTTCCTTTTAAGGGAACTTAACTCTGAGCAACGCCTTTGGGACGTTCTGGTTGATCCTGCAAGAAAAATAAGGATTGGTAATAAACTATATTTTGGCGATGACGATTCTCTTGTAGCAGAGGTTATCGATAATACAACTTCGAGAGGTAGGACACTTCGTTTTCTTTATGACGGTTCGTATGAGGAATTCCGTAACAAACTTACTGAGCTTGGAGAGACGCCAATACCTAAATACATTAACCGTGAGGTAGTTCCGGAAGATGCTGAGCGTTACCAAACTATTTATGCTAAAGAAGAAGGTGCTGTTGCAGCGCCTACTGCGGGTCTTCACTTCTCTAAGCACCTGCTTAAGAGACTGGAGATTAAAGGTATTGACTTTGCTGAAATCACCCTTCACGTTGGTCTTGGAACCTTTAACCCTGTTGAGGTTGAGGATCTTTCTAAACACAAAATGGACTCTGAGGAACTTATCATCACTCAGGAAGCCTGTGATATCGTAAACAAAGCGAAAACAAGCAAACATAAAGTATGTGCTGTAGGTACTACAACAATGCGTGCTATGGAAAGCTCAGTATCATCGGCTAAAACGCTTAACCCTTATGTTGGGTGGACGAACAAGTTCATCTTCCCTCCATACGACTTTAGCGTGGCAGACTGTATGATCACTAACTTCCACACACCTAAATCGACACTGCTTATGATGATCTCTGCCTTTATGGGCCATGATCTTATGAAAAAAGCATATGAGGAAGCGGTTAAAGAAGAATACCGTTTTTACACTTACGGAGACGCGATGCTTATCCTGTAATTTTGTAAAAACTGAATATATAGAAGGCGGTCATCAGACCGCTTTTTTTGTGCAAAATTTTTAACAAAAATTTTGTAGCTTGCTGGGGTTGATTTCAGGCGTGTGAAATTCTAATTCGCCTGACAATACCAAACCAAAAATGATGTTTTTCCAAGGCATTATTAACCAGTCAAAATCATGAAAAAACTACTTTTATTTCTGCTTTTGTTCGCTATTTTGCCCTTAAAGGCCCAGGGCACATGGCCTGAACCGTATAAGATACAAGCAGATTCACTGCTGTCCAGGCAAGATATTCCTAATGAGAACTGGCAATATCTGAATACCGGTGAAAAGCATCTTAGGCTACAGGATGTGTT
>QFQM01000537.1 GCA_003243255.1 Flavobacterium psychrophilum
AAAGTCTGCCTGTATCTCACCATCAACAATAAGGTCAGGATTCTCGTTATGCAATATATCAACAGCCTTTCTTACCTTAACCGCATTAGGATGCGTAGAAGACCCGAAATTTGAGAAAGATACCATTGCCAACACCGGCTCAATACCAAACATGCGTACCGTTTTAGCCGTCATTACAGCAATTTTAGCCAGTTCTTCCGCTGTTGGATCCGGATTGATTGCCGTATCCGAAAGGAACATTGGCCCACGTTTAGTAAGCATCATGTTGGTTGTAGCAATTCGGCTCACACCCGGTGCTCTTTCTATAACCTGCATTACCGGCTTAATCGTAGAAGGATAACTCCTTGAATATCCTGTAAGCATTGCATCAGCCTCGCCTTCGTTTACCATCATGGCTGCAAAATAATTGCGCTCCCTCATCCATTTTTGGGCATCCAGCAGGTTTACACCCCTGCGTTGCCTTGTTTCCCAGTACGACTCGGCATAACGCAATCTTCTTTCGTCTTCCTCGTCTGTTTTAGGATCTATGATAGCCACTTCGGCATCAAAGCCTATCTCTTCTTTCAGTTCGTTGATAGTCTCGCGGTTACCTAAAAGAATAGGTTCGCCAATACCTTCTTCCCAAACAATTTGTGCTGCCTTAAGTACAGAAAGGTGATCTGCTTCAGCAAACACGATACGTTTAGGGTCGGTTTTAGCCCTGTTGGTAAGCAGCCTTACCATTTTATTATCGTTACCAAGGCGCTCTAACAGTTCCTCTACATATTTATCCCAATCCTGAATAGGGTTCTTAGCCACACCACTATCCATTGCAGCTTTAGCAACCGCAGGAGCCACAACGGCAATAAGCCTTGGATCGAATGGTTTCGGGATGATATAATCACGCCCAAAGTTTAGTTTTGTTTCGCCATAAGCAATATTTACCTGTTCAGGCACCGGTGCTTTTGCAAGTTCTGCTAACGCGTGAACCGCAGCCATTTTCATAGCCTCGTTTATTTTTGAAGCGCGAACATCAAGTGCTCCCCTGAATATATAAGGGAATCCTAATACGTTATTTACCTGGTTAGGATGGTCGCTACGGCCTGTAGCCATAATAATATCCGGACGTGTAGCCACCGCAACATTATAATCAACCTCAGGTATTGGGTTTGCCATAGCAAACACGATTGGGTCATTGTTCATGCTAAGCAGCATTTCTGGTGTAAGTATATTACCTACCGAAAGCCCAAGGAACATATCTGCACCTTTAATAGCTTCCGTTAATGTTTCAGCGTTGCCCGGCTGAGCATATTTTAATTGCTTCGGTAACAAATTCTCTCTACTGGTAACCAGCATACCATCTACATCAAACATTTTGATGTTCTCTGCCTTAACACCTAATAGTATGTACAAATCGGCACAAGCCAAAGCCGCCGATCCTGCACCTGACACTACAAGTTTAATATCGCTGATGTTCTTTCCGGCAAGCTCAGCCGCATTGATCAGCGCCGCAGATGATATGATAGCTGTACCGTGCTGGTCGTCGTGCATTACCGGAATATCAAGCTCTTCAACAAGCCTTCTTTCGATTTCGAAAGATTCAGGAGCCTTGATATCCTCAAGATTGATCCCTCCAAAAGTTGGGGCAATATTTTTAACGGTTTCAATAAAAGCATCAATGTTTTTAGCATCAACCTCAATATCGAATACATCAATATCGGCAAAAATCTTGAACAGAAGGCCTTTACCTTCCATTACCGGCTTAGAAGCCTCAGGACCTATATCGCCAAGACCAAGTACAGCAGTACCATTAGATATTACAGCTACCAGGTTACCCTTGGCAGTATATTTATATACGTTATTTACATCTTTAGCAATCTCAAGACAAGGCTCTGCAACACCCGGCGAATAAGCCAGTGACAGATCTCTTTGCGTAGCATAAGGTTTT
>QFQM01000538.1 GCA_003243255.1 Flavobacterium psychrophilum
ATGATACCATCGATTATGTTTTGATTCAATGGCCGGACGGCAAAATAAATGAGTTAAAAAATATAGCCACTAATCAGGTACTTCACTTAAATCAAAAGGATGCTGTCGATAAGGAAGCAACTGTCGTTTTATCCGATATCTCTCCGCGTAAGGTGTTTGAGCGTGATGAAAGTATAATCAGTTTTGTTCACCATGAAAATGATTTTGTTGACTTTGATCGTGATTTTTTGATTTACCACATGCTGAGCAGTGAAGGTCCCCGTATGTCTAAGGGAGATGTAAATGGTGACGGAAAGGAAGATTTTTATATCGGGGGATCAAAAGGGTTTGCTGGAGCTTTGCAGGTGCAGAATGCCCACGGAGGTTTTGTAAGTACCAATGAAAAGGTGTTGGAGGCAGACAGAGAGTCGGAAGATTCTGGTAGTGCATTCTTTGATGCTGATGGGGATGGCGACATCGACTTACTGGTTTGCAGTGGAGGTAATGAGTTTTCAAGCAGCTCCAGTGCTTTGGTAAGCAGGTTATACTTTAATGATGGTAAAGGTAATTTTACCAGATCTCCTCAGTTATTACCTACATCGGTTTTTGAAAGTGCTTCCGTTGTAAAACATGCGGACTATGATCTGGATGGTGACGAGGATTTATTTATAGGAATCCGGTTAAAGCCATTTCAGTACGGAATTCCGGTAAGTGGGTATATCTTGAATAATGATGGAAAAGGAAATTTTAAGAATGTGTCGGACTTGGTTGCCCCCGGACTTAAAGATGTGGGTATGATTACTGACGCTATCTGGACTGATATTGATGGCGACAAGGATAATGATTTGGTAATTGTAGGTGAGTATATGCCGGTAAGGATATTTCTTAATGATAAAGGAAAATTGATTGATAAGACAGATGAAAGTGGCTTAAGTAAAAGTAATGGATGGTGGAACAATATTCAATCTGCAGATATTGATCATGATGGTGATATGGATTTTGTGTTAGGCAATCACGGGCTGAATTCACGATTCAGAGCTTCTGTTTCCAAACCGGTAAGCTTGTACACCAGCGATTTTGATCAAAACGGAACCATTGAACATGTCGTTACTTTATATAATGGAGAAAAAAGCTATCCTCTTGCTTTACGCCATGATTTAGTAAGTAAGATTCCTTCTCTTAAGAAGAAATACCTTAAGTACGAGAATTATAATGATCAAACCATTGAGGATATCTTTACAAAAGATCAGCTTGCCAGTGCTACCAGAATGGATGCTTATGAGTTAGCCTCCTGCGTGGCAATTAATCAAGGTAATGGTAAATTCAACCTACAACGTCTTCCTATAGAAGCGCAATACTCACCTATTTATGGGTTATTGGTTGCTGATTTCAATGGGGATGGTCATATGGATATTTTGGCCGGTGGAAATTTGTATAAAACCAAGCCGGAAGTAGGGAGATATGACGCTAGCTATGGGGTGTTTCTGACAGGAGATGGAAAAGGTAATTTTAATTTTGTTTCTGATTCAGGGTTTTCTGTTGATGGAGAAGTAAGAGGTATTCTTCCTCTGATTGTCAAGGGGAGTGAAGTTATTATGGTTTCAAGAAACAATGACTCCATTCTGTCATTTAAACTTAAAAAGTAGTGGAGAGTTTAAATGGTCAAAGATTATTATTTGTAAAGCTTATTTTCCTGTGCCTTTTGATGTCTTGCGATTCACAAAAGCAAGTGAAGGATAATGCGCTTTTTCAACTGGTGCCTACATCGGTCTCTTCAATAGAATTCAATAATCAATTAGAGGAAAGTGAAGATTTTAACATCATTGAATACCTCTACTTTTATAATGGTGGTGGTGTTGCAATAGGAGATATCAACAATGATGGACTTGCTGACGTATACTTTTCCGGTAATCAGGTTTCGAATAGACTTTATTTGAATAAGGGCGAT
>QFQM01000539.1 GCA_003243255.1 Flavobacterium psychrophilum
GCGCAGGCAACAGCTCACCGCACTGAGGTCTTAGGAAACCCGGCAACGATAAGTGCGCCCACGCCGTAGCATGAGCGTTTTCCACTTATGTCCCATTGCCAATTGAAATTCCTAAGTTTCAGTGCGGGACTTAAAGCTAAAACGCTTCAAGAATATTTTGCCACAAAGATACAATTTTGAAGATACATCTAAGAAGATCCTATAATGCAACCTATGAAGTTTTAATAAACAAACAGATTCATAATTTTAGACAAACCTTTCAGTTATGACAACACAAAAAGAACAGAGTAACATAATAATCGCATTTCTTTTCTCTCTTCTTATTCCTGTGATCGGATACTATTATCTTGGAGCTTTATATGCGACTATTTTCTTAATTGGTTATTTGGGAGGCTTTATTCTTTGGATTTCATTACCATCCCGAGCATCCTGGACATTTCTTAAAATACCCTATTGGCTTACGCTGTTTGCCTTTTTATTCCTCCATAAAGTGGAAGAGAATCGCATGAAATTCTTCGAGGTTGTTTCAGCAAAAATAACAGGCGGAACGGTTCCTGAATTTAGCGTTGGGCTTATTATTGGACTGTTGGTATTACCCATAGGGGCTTGGCTTATACTACCCTTATTGCTTAAAAAGAAACATGAGCTTGGTTACTACGCAGTCTGGACGCTTTTCGCTTCAATGGGAATATCAGAGCTTGCACATTACGTTTTTCCGTTTATGACAAATGAGCCGTATGGTTATTTCCCAGGAATGCTAAGTGTTGTTGTATTGGCGCCTTTGGCATGGTGGGGAATGTACAGGCTTGTCAAAGGAGATCACCGATTCGGCTTATAGTCGGAGTTAAACCAAGAACTTAGCATCACTATTGCTAAATACTTGATTATCACACTTTAAACTAAGATTGCTGCGCCAAGTTTTATCATGCAATCGCGTACACTTACTGAACTGGTAATTATTTGCTGTCATTTTTGGTATAGGTGAACTGCATGACAAATATTATAGATCGTAATTTCATTTTTACAACTTTAGTTTTCTATCTTTGCAGTCTTGAAAATTACTGCCTTCATATTATCCATTATTGTTTTAGTGCTAAGCTGTATGCCTTGTACAGATGGTGTTAGGGCTACGGGTAAAGTAAAGCAGGAAATAGCCAAATCCGCCCATCAGCAGGATCATCCTCAAAAAGATGGCTGCTCTCCTTTTTGCAGTTGTTCATGCTGCTCAGGTACACCTATTCCACACGTTTTAGGAAAAATGGTTCTTCTAAAGCCTGAGTTCAAAAAGAATTATAGCTCCTTCTATTCGTCTTCTGTTAAAGGTATTTCCCTTCCTGTCTGGCAACCGCCCCAATTGGTGTAATCTTTCCTTTAAGCTAATCTCAGCTTATGTATTGTTTGCCTAAATAGGCAATTCCCGTTTCACTTTCATATTACGCCGATTTTGACAACAAAATCCAGTAAAAAGAAACGAAAAGTTTCACCACGACCACCGTTCAGGACTTTTAGAAATATTTCTATAATCATCCTGTCCATTTTAATGATAGGCGCTATCGTAGCCATTATCATTAAATATTATCGTTTGGTTACTGGATATTAATCCTCTTTAAACAGATGCTAAATAGAATTATTGATTTTTCCGTAAAGAATAAATTGGTAATCGGACTTTTTACCCTAGGCTTAATCATTTGGGGTGTCATGTCCTTAAAAACCTTACCAATAGATGCTGTGCCCGATATAACGAATAATCAGGTACAGGTTATTACCCTTAGCCCTTCATTAGCGACTCAGGAAATAGAACAGTTTATTTCCTATCCGATAGAACAAACCATGTCCACAATTCCTGAGATACAGGAAGTGAGGTCTATTTCACGGTTCGGTCTTTCAGTTGTTACCATCGTTTTTCACGATGATGCCGATATT
>QFQM01000540.1 GCA_003243255.1 Flavobacterium psychrophilum
GTGGGTCTCGATAAAGTCTCGATAAGGTCTCGACAAGGTCTCGGTAAGGTCTCGATAAGGCTTGGGCAAAGTCCGGATAAGGTCCGGAAAAGGTCCGGATAACCTCCGGATAAGGTCCGGATAAGCCTGTTAAATCAGAAGGGCCTGCCTTCTAAGGGTATGGGCAAGCACAGGCGGCTTATTGATAGCATCTCCTTCATAATCAACGTATTCCTGTTTTTTGAAGCCAGGATGTTTGGGTTGTGTCCTGCTTTTTCATATAAGTAATTTACAAAATTTGATGGCAGATCCCATGTTCACGGGAAGCAATTTTTCTGCAACAGGAGCGCAAAAGTGAGCCAACTCAACACCTTAGGATCAATGCAGGAGATAGGGATAGTTGAGTCTAAAATGCCCCTTGGGGGGGGAGGCTTTGGCGGTTAATTTTGACCTGTTATGGTGAGCTTTTAACTGGTCAAAAGTGACGTGGCTGAAAAGGCGTGTTGCAGTTGTTGTAAATAGGATTTCCGGGCGTCAAAATTGACTCTTGCATGGGGTGCCTCCCGAATGGTCAAACAAGACCTGTGTTCCGGAGGTTTTTCTGCTTCGTTCAAGTTAGTCAAATTTGTCTTTGCAAGCGATAGCTGTTTTTGATAAGCCGGGTGGTCAAATAAGACATTCAGGAGACTGCAGTTTATTGATTCTCAAAGTGGTCAAATATGACCAAGGTTTATCTGCCTCGTTCTTCGAGAGTGAGCCAGACAAATAAGACTTACTATATGCCTTCTTGTAATGCCTTCTTTTCAGGTCAAGATTGCCCTTTTCTAAAGGCATGTTGTACAGCTTTTTATGGGTGAAATATTCAGGACTAAGGGCAAGCGTGGGACCGTTTATGCAAATCTCAGGGGCTTCCCGGGAGGGGTAGAAGCCCCCTTTTCTACGTGACTAAAACTGGTCAAAACAGACTAAGGGTAGTGGTGCCTGGCTTTAAGTTATGGTGGTCAAAGTAGACCCGTTATTCTTTATTCACTACCGTCCTTGGATTGGTCAGGTTTGACCATTTTTCCGGGGTGCTTTAGGTTGCCCTGTGTTCAAAAAGTGACAAAGAGCTGGCATTGGTGAGTGAGTTTCTACCTTCCGAAAAGTGGACGAAATAGACCGGATTTGATACAGTTTTCCTGCTTGGTGTAATAGTCAAAATAGACGTATCCGGCTACGTGTTTTCTGCCTGGATAGATAGTCAAAGTTGACCCGGTTTCAAGCGTGCCTGATGGAACGATTTGCATAAAGAAGAGGAGGGGGCTGTCGTTGTAAAGCGAATTTCGGATGTCGTTGATCTGGTCAAAATAGACCTGTTGAAGAGTCGATATTTAGCCTGGAAGTAAGGTCAAATTTGACTATTCTATCAATAGATTGCTGGCGTTGTTTTACGGAAAAAGGATGGAGGCACGCCGTTCCGTGGCAGATTTTCAGTTTTGTAATTACGGCAAATCAGACGTGTTTTTTGCTGGCCTTTGAGCTTGCATTCAGGGTCAAAGTTGACCAGTATATCAATGGCTTACAACCGGTAATAATAGTCAAGTTTGACTGTTTTTCTTTGCCCCGGGAGCCGGCTTTTATAGGTCGAAAATTCCGGATCTATGTACAGGATGAACCCGTTTAAGCAAATCTCAGGGCCTTCAAATGTGGAATATTTCATCTCTTTTCAGCCAATTGTAGCGGTCAAAATTGACCAATTGCGAAGCCGTAAATTCTGTTATCAGTTAGTCAAAATAGACCGTTTTGGGCCAGGCAATTTCAGGGTGTTTTAAGTCTAAAAAAGGGGAGGTCAGGCGAGCTTGCCGCAATTTTCCTGTTTATAAAATTGGTTAAAATTGACCTTTTTCGCTGGGCTCTTTCTGTGTCGGAGAAGGTCAAAATCGACCTTTGATTCCGCGGCTTTT
>QFQM01000541.1 GCA_003243255.1 Flavobacterium psychrophilum
ATTATATGCTGGTGATGCTGGATATGGTGGTGTACCAGGGCAGCGTCCTGCACAGATAGCAAATAATAATCTGGGGTGGGAGGTAACCGCTCAGACAGATGTGGGTGTGGATTTCGGATTTTTTAACAACCGTATTTCGGGAGAGGTCGATTATTACATTAAAAATACTTCTGACCTGCTGCTGAATGTAAACCTTCCTGCTATAGTGGGCATTTCAACACAAACTCAAAACCTTGGTAAAATGGAGAACAAAGGTTTCGAAATCGTGATTAATACAAATAATCTTGTTGGTAACTTCAAATGGAACACTAGCTTCAATTTTGCAAGAAACACAAACAAGGTAACTAACCTCAATGGACAAGTTGTACAGGGAAGCTTTCTTAACCGTGCAGTGGAGGGACAACCTATTGGTGTATTCTACGGACCTAAATATGCAGGTGTAGATCCTGCTAATGGTGATGCTTTGTATTATACAAAAAATGCAAGTGGAGAGCTTGTAACTACGAATGACTACAATGCCGCGGAATACATGGTATTAGGAAATCCGAATCCTGATTTTATCGGAGGTATTACCAATACTTTTTCTTATAAAGGATTGGATTTATCAATCATGTTCCAAGGGGTATATGGAAATGATGTATATAATGGAGGAGGTAAATTCATGTCAGCCAATGGAGATTTCTATGACAATCAAACAAAAGATCAGTTGAGAAGATGGCAGAAGCCAGGAGACATCACTGATGTTCCCCAGGCTCGCTTATTCGGGGCGAATGGGACAGGTGAGTCTTCAAGATATCTCTCAGATGCATCTTACCTGAGATTGAAAACCGTTACGCTTGGATATAATCTTCCAGCTTCGTTAATTAAAAAAGCCAATCTGACCAGAGTCCGAATTTATGCAACAGGTATCAATCTATTGACCTTTACGGATTACAAAGGATGGGATCCGGAAGTTAACTCTGACAGTTATGCAAGTAACATTAATCAGGGGATTGACTTTTACTCTGCACCTCAGCCTAAGACAATTACTTTCGGTATTAACGTAGGCTTTTAATACATTAACTGATTACAGATATGAAGAATCTTAATAAATATTTACTATCCATATCAATTACAGCAGTTCTGTTATCGGGCTGTTCTTTAGATATTGATCCTGCGAATAACATTGAAGCCAGCAATGCATTGAATACTTCTGCGGATGTAGAAGCCCTTTTAGTAGGTGCTTACAGCTCACTTAGCGATGGCGACCTTTACGGTGGAAATATTTTGCGTGATGCCGAATTGATTGCCGATGATCCGGACAACAGTGAAATTTTCTGGGACGGTACTTTTGTAGCTCCTGGTGAAATTTATGCTAAAAATATGCTGATCACCAACGATCAGGCAGAAGCTACGTGGTTAGATGCCTACCGTACAATCAATATCAGCAACACCGTTCTTCAAAATTTAAAGGTAGTTCTTGCCGGAAAGAAAGATAAAGTGGAAGGTGAAGCCAAGTTTATTCGCGCAGTGATGTATTTTGAGCTGGTAAAGACGTATGCTAAAACATGGACTGATGGTACCCCTTCGGCTAACCCAGGTGTGCCTTTAGTGTTAGAACCAACAGTCAGTAAAGTACCAAGATCCAGTGTCGCGGCGGTTTACGCGCAGATCATTTCCGACCTGGAAGATGCGGTTGATCTACTTCCTGAATCGAATGGATTCTTTGCTAATACCTACGCAGCTCATGCTATTCTTTCTCGCGTTTACCTGATGCAAAATAATTATGCAAAAGCAGTAGAGCATGCTAACGAGGTTATTGAGAATGGGGGATACTCTCTAGAGAAAAACTATGCAGATGCATTTAATAAACAATCTCCTGGTAGTTCCTCGGAAGATATATTCTCTATCCAGGTAACTGATCAGGATG
>QFQM01000105.1 GCA_003243255.1 Flavobacterium psychrophilum
CCCAATTGTACTCATTATTTTCTGAAGAAATGCATTTCCATCGGGCGATGCCTTGGAGAATAGAATGAGTGTGCTGTAAAATACAGTGATTACTGAAGAACGGACAATGATGTCGATGAATAAGTAATCAAACCGGGGGAGTAAATAATTCAATCCCAATGTCAGTAGTGCGATTACTAAAACTTTTAAAGTAGCAGTGCTGAATGGCTGCATTTTTAGTTTGATCCAGATAAAAAAGTATTTAACCACATTGAAGAGGATAAGCGCCAGTGCTACTCCTACGGCAGCGCCATTCACTCCATACGCAGGGATTAAGACATTCAAAGAGACGATGGCAGATGAAGCAAGTATCAGTATAAGTAGGATATTGAAAGCATAGTATTTGGAGAGCACGATGATTTCGCTGCTTGGTCCGAAGAGCATATCGGTCAACTTACCCACCCCAACGATGATCACCACCCATTTGCCTGCTTCATAGATGTCTTTCTTTGGCATCAGGTTAAAAATGTTGTCGATGTTGATAAAAATGCCGATTAGAAACAGGGCGCCAATAATAAACTGATTGATGGAGGTTTTTTGATAAATAGTAGCAATGTCTTTCAGGTCTTTCTTTTCGAACGCTCTGGCGATCAAAGGCATGGCTACCTGGCTCAGTGCCCGTTTAGGAATTTCAATAACAGCGGCCATATAAAACGCAGTAGTATACACGGCATTGGCAGCAAGCCCGATCAGTGCCGATACCATCATGCTGTCGATCTTTCCAATGATGATCATCCCTGCAGTGCCGGCAAAACTGAAAAAACTATAGCCAATCAGCTCTTTTATTTTTGATTTAGGTATGGCATTGAAGCGGAATGAAAAATACAGGTGTTTTTGTGCCGCCAGGTAAATGATAAGTATGAGCAGGCAACTGAGATAGGCCATTACGGTAGCAATGATAAAACCGGAGTAAGTAAGCCCACCTTTAAAATAAACAATCACAAGCACTCCTAGCAGCAACCGAATAACTACTTCCCTCAAAAGATTTGGGAAAACGGTTTTAAGATGCGATCGTGAATAAGCCTCGAGTAATGCGGTAATGAGTAGAATAAATGTGAGCCATACTACGATCGAGGCGTATTGGATAATCTCTTTAGCATTGTCCTGAAAATAGGAGAGGAGCGGATGTTCGAAAATTTTGAATACAATCAAAAAGATAGCGAATCCACTGATGGCAAGTAAGAGCAGCAAACTCAGAAAGCTTGCTTCTGAATCTTTATCTTTTGCTAACTGCGGATGAAACCGAAAAATACTTTGTGCTAACCCAAACTGGGCAAAGGGCACGAAAAGAATAGCTGCATCTTGTACAGTTCGCAGCAAACCCACCTGTTCCGGGGCTAGAAACTTGGGAAAAAGATATAACAGATTGATATAACCGAGAACTGCCCCGATGTAGGATATAATAGTGGTATAAATACTTTGACGAATAACAATACCCATTGGGATGCACTCAATTTAAGAAAACACAAATGTAAGCCTCATTCGATAAATCCCTTCGAAAAGGATAAGCGGATTAGTTCTGCTGTATTGTTCACTTTTAGTTTTTTGAGAATGTTTCTTCGATGTGCCTGTACGGTTAAGGGCGACAGATTCAGATGAAGTGCAATTTCTTTGGAATTGATTCCTGTAGCGATAAGCTTTACAATGCGCGTTTCCTGCTCGGAAAGGGGTGACGAAGTTTTGGACTTGCTTGGCAAGACAGGGAAAATATTTTCTCCCTGCATGATCTGGGTCAGATTTTTAATCAATGTATTGCTATCTACCGATTTTACCAGGTAACCATTGGCCCCCGATTGGTAGGCCTCGCGCACATAAGTGGATTCATCGTGCATACTCAAAATCACAATTTTCGTCTGCGTATCTTTTTGCCTGATCTTCCGTATCAGTTCCAATCCGTTTAGCTCGGGCATCTCAATATCCACTATTAGTAACTGAAGCCGGGATATATTTTCTTGTGCATTCAGAAAAGTACTACTGGTGTGAAACTTTCCAATCACTGCGAAGTAGTTGGAATCATTTAACAATTTTTCCAGTCCATCGCAAAAAATGACGTGATCATCGACCAGCACAGTAGCTGTAAGTGGAGTGGTGCGGTTTGATTCCATGGCTTCGGCACTCATAGTAAGGGGATATCAATCGAGTAAGATACGCCTTTTGAACTTGTTTCGAATAATATTTTTCCCTGCAGTGCCTGTATGCGCGATTCTATATTATAAAGACCATTACCCCTGGTTACTTCATCGGCAACAAATCCAATCCCGTCATCTTCATAAAGAATGTTGAGAAGGTCATCAAAGGCATTCAAGTGGATGGTGATGTTTTTGGCGTTGGCGTGTTTCAAGGAGTTGATGACTAATTCCTGTATAATGCGGAAAACGAATAAATTGATTTTTGGTTGTTTGATCTCCTCTCCAAAAACATCCAGTTTCACCTGCACGTGAGTGTCGCTGGAGATTTTCTCAATGTAGTTTTTTAGTCCCTCGTGTAATCCGAACTGCATGAGTGCGGGAGGTGTCAAGTCATGGATAATGTTCTTCACTTCCTTCAATACATCCTGAAGACGATTTTCTACCTCGTTGGCTTCGTTCTGATTGTACCTGGTCATTACCTGGTTGATGCCCATTTTGATGGAAGTAAGTGTTGTGCCAATGCCATCATGGAGATCTTTGGCAATGCGACTTCTTTCTCTTTCGATGGATTCGATTTCGGACTGAATAATTTTTTGTTGATGGTTAGTGAGACTCTGAAGGTGTAGTTGCTTCTGCTTGATCAGTGATATTCTCGTCATGATAAAAATGAAAACGAGAAAGCTTAAGGCAAAGAAAGCACCTAGTTGTACATACCATAATTTCCACCAAGGGGCCTTGATGGAAATATTTAAATCCTGGATAGCCGCATGCCATACAATATCATTGGTTGAGTATTCCATGTCTATTTTATAGTTGCCTGGACTAAGTGCGAAAAATTCAATGGAGTGATTGTTGGTATACGACCATGCATCAGTTTCTGATAACCGGAACCGGATTCTGATATTTCGGTTGTTAAATGAAATGAATCCAACGTCTATTTTCAGGTAATTTTCATCATGGTTCAGGTGAATGTACTTACCGGCAGTTGTTTTTTTATTATTGACAAAGATGTCTTTGAGGTAAAATTTAGGGGTCTGATTGTCAAAATGATTTTCGGATAAGGGAATGATGGAGATACCATCTTCGGAAAAAGCCCAGATACTTTTTTTTGTGTTGACTAATAAGTCAATTTTGTCATTGAGCAATCCGCTTAACTTGCTAAGATGATTGAAGGGAGTATTTTGTGTAAACAGATACTGGTTGTTTATACGGAAAACACCTTTTTCAGTCCCCACCCAAAGAACGGAATCTATTTTAATAATGGCATAAGTATTATCTGCCGGGAATTTTTTACTGACGTTCAGCCACTCGGGTTTGAAGTTGTTTAAATTTAATAAGATAGGACCATTTCCAATCGATGATAAAAGTGCTATGGAGTCATTCAATAAGTCGATTTTTCTGACTTTTATGTTATGCAATTCATCAGGCGAGGCGATCAGATCCATGTTCTTTTTTCTGATTTCTATTCCGATTTTACCAGACAACAGCAGAAGAGAATCTTTTATCAGGATGGAGCGGTATATACCCGTTTTTGTGTGTTTAATAACATTACCTTTAATGTCAAACAGCGTTGTTAAAACCCCAGTTGCCCAAACGTACTGGTCACCACCATTCGAAAAATCGATTTTACTTAGTGGTTTGAATTGATTTATTGTCTTGTAGGTGGAGTCCAGCAGGAAAACACTGGCATTGGTGGATACCCATATTTTGCGTTCTACATCCTGGAAGATGGACATAATGGGGCCTCCCATGTACATGGAGGAGATCTCTTTTTGAGATTCAGCATTTATAAAATGCAGGTATCCCTTTTGGTCGCCGGCAATGATTTCGTTATTAAAAGAAATGGCAGCTTTGATTATGGTGTTTTGAGAGTAACTTATCGTATCAATGTCTTTATTGGGTAAGTGATATACTCCGTTTTCCAGTGTAGCGAACCAGTATCCATTTTCGTTATCCCGAATAACTTTGCTGATGGATTTTTTTTTGAAAAAATTGAAATCTTTAGAAGAGTAGTTCTGGCTATTCAGAATTTCAGCCCCATCATTGAAATACCCTACCCAGATGTCATCATTTTTATCTTTCGAAAGACTAACAATGGATGACCTTCCCGTGAATACTTTGGTTACCTTCTTTCCCTTAAATTCAAAAACATCAGTGTTAATAGAAAATAGTATTTTGTCTTCTATGGTGATCGCACAAATCACCTGATTGGATAAAGTCGTTGATAACCTGATTGGGAGATGAATGCCGTTAATAATGGCAGTGTCAATCCGTTCGTTTTTAGGATTTATTCCCAGTAGATGTCCTTGTTCCATTTTCTGATAGAAGAATATCTTAAACGGTTGCCGGGTTTCTGAGATGTTTCCATTTTTATCAATTTTTATCACCGAGCCGGTAACGTATATCCAAAGATTATTGGATCGGTCATAATAGATGGATAATATGATTCCATTTTTAACAAGAGCCGCTATCTTATCATTGTAAGCATAGGCCAGTATTTTTTTTGACTGCGGGTCATAGTAAGACAGCCTTCCTGAATAGGTTCTGAACCAGATCCTTTTTTTGTAATCTTCAAAAAAACCAAATACTACCGGGTCGGTAAGACCATCTTTAACATGAAGAATTTTTAACTCATTGCCATCGTACTGAACGACACCATTATCGGTAGCAAACCAAACAAATCCTTCCGTATCCTGATAGGTGTCATAGACTTCGTTGCTGGGCATTCCCTCCGAAATCGAATAATTAATGGAAGACTGCCCATGGGTGAAATGGGAAATTGCAAGAAAGCACCACAGCAAGAGGCTGCAGGCTAGCAGGCAGATTTTGCGTGTTTGTGTCTTTCTTTTCATACTTATAAATCTAATAAAAAACAGTATGCGGAAAAGAATAACATTGGTGCTGCCGGTGATTCAAGCGTTGGAACGAGCGAACTCAATCCAATGAACTTTGGATGGATGGACGAAAAAACAATCCCGTACCCCATCATCGTGCGACCTTACGATGGTGGCTACTTTATGAAGTTTACCTTTTTTGTAATTGTAAAAGTGGTAGCCGTGAGATTTCATGATTTCTTCCAGCCTGTGTTCAATTTTATTAAACAGTGTTTCGCAAATGATGATGGGTTTATCTCGAGAGATGGTTTGTTCAGCACCTTGTAAAATGAAATTCTCCGTTCCCTCAGTATCGATTTTGATGAGATCGATACTGCTAATTCTTTTTTGCTGGACAAAATGATCGAGAGTCTCCGTTTTGACAATGATTGGTTTTTTTAGTGAGTCCGCCTGAAGGCTTCCTACGCCACCCAGGTTGTATTTTACATATGGATATTTTGAATTAACAACTTCGTAGAAAGTAGCTTCTCCATTACTATTTGAAAGCGCTATTGAGTTAATGCTGATCTGATCATTCAGGTTATTAATCTCTTTGTTTCGGGTAAGAAAATACAAAGGCCCAGTGGAAGGTTCAAAAGAAAAAACGGAAGCATGTGGATTGATTTTAGCGCCCAGTATAGAATAATAACCGGAGTTGGCGCCAATATCACAAAAGACCTGACACTTTTTAATCAGCTCAACAAAAACTGGAGTGTACTCAAAAGAATCGGCTCCCCTCCAATACAATACCTTGTTTACATAACTTGTTTGGTTGGTAGCTAGCTTCATTTTTACTCCCCCTGCCTCAACGGAAATCACTCCTGCAGGAGGCAATCGAAAAGAGGTCAATGAAGAGAGTCGTTTATTTATCCAAAGAAGGAAAGGATTAATACGGGGATGATAGATGATTTTATAGAGCAGGAGCACGTGCTAAGGTTCTAAGGTTTAAACCAAAATGTAGTGTCAAACAGGCCGGTGGTAGTATTGATACATTTCCATCCGGCAAGCACTTTAAATACAGGCTCGTACCGTTTTCGGTCAGAATTGTCCAGAACGAAGATGCCTCCTGCTTTCAGCTTGGGTATCGCGTTGAGACAACACTCCACACGTGCGCGGCCATCTACCATGATAAAATCAAAATGATTGTCGGGGTAATTTTTAACAAAGGAAAAATAGGCGTGGTACTCTTTTCTGACATCAAAATCTTTTTCCGTCAGGTGGTAGTCGTGATAGAAGGTGTAGGTGTTGGTTTCCTCTGCGGTAGCAGGCGGAATGAAGTGATAATCGACATTGCCCAGGTCTCTTTGTTGAAGCTTGTTTTTTACAATATCAAACCACCCCTGGTTATGTTCAATGCTGGTGATGTGCTTCAGATGCCGTGCAAAAAAAAGTGTACTGTTGCCACTGCCGTACTCAAAGCCGATCATTTGAGGCGTAAGTATTTTTTCAAAAATACGGATGGCTGCCTGGCTGGTCCAAGGTCTTTCTGGATTAATCACTTTAAAAATCGCATAGTTGATTTTCAACAAGGGACGAGCTATCCGGTAAAACACATAACCCGCTGTGAATGATTTGGGACGAATCAGATTCTTTTTGATATAGATGGGCGAAGTGGCGATCTGAAGCGCGGTAGTATAAGCGGATGACACAGGCATGGATGCTAAATGGTAGTATATAAGTTGATTAATTCCTTTTGTGTGGTTTCCCAGTTGATATTTCCTTCTAGGGTAGCTCTTATTCCATTTCTGCCTAATGTGTTTTGCAGTTCCTTATCGGTAACGATTGTCTTTACTTTTTCAGCGAAGTCTTCCGGATTACCAGCTTCAAACACGACACCTGTTTTGTATTTTTCAGTGAGTCTTTTTAGCGGTGCACTTGAGCTGACCAGCAAAGGTTTACCCGCCATCATGCCTTGAAATAATTTATGTGGCACCGTATTATCGGTATGTCCGTTGGATTGATGTGGAATGACATTCACATCGGTGAGGTGCATGTAGGAATAAAATTTTGAGAAGGGTTGAAACCCGAAGAAGTGAACGTTTTTTAATTGTAGTTCTGCTACCAGCGCTTTTAGATTATCCATCACAGAGGCACTTCCAAAACCAACAATAGCAAATTGAATGTTATCGTTGTCTTTCAGGTATTGCATTCCTTTTATAGCAGTATCTACCCCCCGATGTGGCCCGATGCCGCCTGAATAGGTGAGAATGAATTTGCCATTCAGTGACTGGTACACCGAAGCGTCCAGTTTCTGATTGACAAAAGTTTTGTCTTCGGTGTTGGTAACTACTACAATTTTTTCTGCCCCTATCGAATGTTCCTGAATCACACGTTCTTTCATTTCTTCGACCACGGCAATGATGCGATCGCATTGTTCGCAGGCTTGTTTTTCAAATTGGGTCCATCGCTCCGGATTCATGAAGAGTGAGTTCTTTAGCCTGACAATTGGATTCTTCTTCCATTTGAACCAGGTGCGTAATGCTTCCGGATAATTTTCGTGCATGTCAAGAACCACTTTCAGACTGAGTTCGTTCTTCAAACTCAAAGCGGTTCCCGCTAGCGGTAGGTCGTGGATGTGAACAACACTTATTTTTTGTTCCTGTAAAATCTTTCTCGCCGCTGATTTGAATTTGGGATGCACAAAATGCAGTGACATGACTACATCCCAGAAGGCCAGCTCATAGTTGTTTTTTCCGGCATCAATGCGGTGAACTTGAATTCCTTCAAATTCTTCGCTTACCAGCTGCCCTTTTTTTCTAAGGCAGAGGAGATGTATCTCAAAACCTGACTGGATTAACGCATCCGACTCTTTTTTTACCCGGATATCAGCCGGATAAGGAGCATTGAGCAGCATTAAAATCTTCTTTTGCACGCCTTAAATTTTATTTTGTCGCAAAGAAAAGGAATTTTGCAACCCTAATGAACCAGGAATGAAAATTACTCTGATTGCAGGCACCAGGCCTAATTTCATCAAAATCGCTCCCATTATCAGGGCCATCGAAAAAAATAACCTGACTTCAGGAAAAAAGATCGATTACCGGCTTGTACATACCGGCCAGCATTATGACGATAAGCTAAGCAAGGTCTTTTTTGAGCAACTAAATATACCGGAGGCTCATGTCAATCTAGGCGCTGGATCAGGTACTCAGGCGGAGCAAACAGGCAAGATCATGGTGGAGTTTGAAAGGGACTTGAGTGCTCATCCTACGGATCTGGTAGTAGTGGTGGGTGATGTGACATCCACTATGGCATGTACTATTGTTGCCAAAAAGATGAATACAAAAGTAGCACATGTAGAGGGAGGTATTCGCTCTTTTGATATGGCAATGCCCGAAGAAATTAATCGTATGGTTACCGATTCGCTGGCAGATTATTTTTTCACCACTTCCGAGGTAGCCAACCAGAATCTCCGACACAACGGAGTGAAAGAAGAACGGATTTTCTTTGTGGGAAATACCATGATTGATACGCTAAATGCTAATCTTTCGAGGGCATTTAAACCGCAACTTTGGGATAAAAACAAACTGGATTCAAAACGGTATGGCGTTCTCACACTGCACCGCCCTTCCAATGTAGATGATCCTGAAAAATTTGCACACTGGATGCAATTGCTTGATGAGAAAGCAGCGATGCCGTTGATATTTCCGGTTCATCCACGTACGCTCAAAAACTTTGCTACGTTGGTACAAAAACCAAAAAACATTATCACCTGTGATCCGCTTAGCTACCTGGAGTTTATCTACCTGATCAAGGAAGCCAAAGTGGTGATTACCGATTCGGGTGGAGTTCAGGAAGAAACAACCGTATTGGGAGTACCTTGCATCACCCTTCGAAATAATACTGAACGACCTGAGACGATAACGTTTGGAACCAACGAAATGACCGGGGATAGTTACGATCTTTTAATTGATTCGTTGACTAAATTGAATTACGGACAATGGAAGAAGGGAACCATTCCACCAAAGTGGGATGGTAAGACCTCTGAACGGATCGTTAGAATCTTAACCTCAATTCCGTAGTGCTGAATGAACCCCAAAAACCTGATCACTTTTTCTTTTTATCTTCTATCCGTCTGTCTGCACGCACAGGTGGATAATATAGGTTCAGGCCGCGCTATTAAATTTAATGGTGCTGGCAGTTATATCAGACTAGGAGACACTTATCATGATGTGAATCTGCCTTTCACCGTCTCAGCATGGATTTATCTCGATCCAAGCAATAGCACTCCTTCTGCCATTTTTGTTTCTAATGACAATACTCCCACTTATCGTGGATTCTGGTTTTTTATTAGTGGTAGTCAGTTGTGGTGCGAATTTGGAGATGGTACAGGAGCTAGCCTTTCGACTTACAGGAGAGGAAAAATGGCTTCAGTAAGTAATGTATTAGGTCGTTGGATAAACGTCTGTGCGGTAATGAAGGCCCCTTATGATATTCAACTGTATATAAATGGGATAAATGTTGGTGGAAACTCTTCAGGAGATTCCAGTCGGCCTATGGCTTCCAGTTACCCTGGCGATACTCCCAAAATAGGTCACTTTCTTTCAAATAATGTGACCTATGGATTCAATGGACTAATGGATGAAGTAAGGTTGTGGAAGAGGGCTTTGACTGAAAATGAGGTAAGAACTTCCATGTGTGTACGTTTGGCAGGTAACGAAAGTGATTTGATAGGATATTGGAATTTTGATGAGACCACTGGGAATATTGTTTACGATAAAACAGCAGGAGCGCATCACGGAACATTTGTTGGAAACCCTGTGCGTGTTTTTTCGGGTGCGCCAGTTGGAGATAAATCTACCTTTCGCTATTTGTCGAACTGGACAAACGTCACTGTGAGTCAAACGGAGAATCAGGATAACGTTGTAGTGAGCAACATACAAGGTAATCCTGAAGGTATTCAAATATATGAAGTGTCTTCTTTACCAAACCAAATGAATGGCCTTTCAGCGATCAGTCCAACCGCTCCTTATTTTGGAGTATTTGTTGCCAGTCTGGACAACAATAATGTTTTTGATCTGGAATACAATTATAATGGAATAGAAGCTTGTAATATTCTTAAAAGAAATGATAATAGTGGCACATCCTGGGTGAGTGTAGGATCACCTGCGTATAGAATTTTACAACGCGGTGAATTTGTCAAATCACTGGGTAAAAAAGTGAGATTGGACTTGGGCCCTGATCTGTCCGTCTGTAATCAGAATTCTGTTGCGATTGCTTCAGATACAACCAACGCGGGTTTTGGTTATCTATGGAATACCGGACAAACTACTCCAGCGATTACGGTTTCAAGTTCAGGAAAATATTGGTTAAGAATTGTTGGCGGCTGCAATGTGGCTGTGGATACCATTAATGTAAAAATGTCTTTCACGCCTGTAGCCTTCTCCCTGGGTAATGATGAATTGATCTGTCCTTTTGTTAAA
This sequence comes from Flavobacterium psychrophilum, assembly GCA_003243255.1. Next base: position 10,462 of record QFQM01000105.1, read on the forward strand.
AGACGTATTCAGCCATACAACGGATCAACCAATCTTGAAGGGCTTGATTTTACGTGGCAGGATGGATCGAAGAAAAGTTATTTTGACGTTTTGAGTTACGGAAAATATTGGGTCAGTGTAAAAAATAGCTGTGGGGAAGTAAGAGATTCCGTTTCATTTCAAATGCCAGGTAAAGAAATAAATTTAGACTTGGGGCCAGATAAGGCAACCTGTGATCAGCGATCACTACCACTATCCACTAATGTAACAGACGATACTTACACGTATCTATGGAGTACAGGGGCAACATCTCCAGGAATAGTAGCTACAAAATCAGGAAAGTACTGGTTGAAAATTACTGATGGCTGCAGAATAAAACAAGATACAATAAGCGTGAAAATATCAAGTCAACCAACATCAATTGATTTAGGTGAGAGCGAAATGGTTTGTCCCCTCGTTCCAAGGATACTTCAATTTGACTATACGCTTGATGACCTTTCATTTACATGGCAAGACGGTTCAATTCAACCTGATTTTAATATGACGGAATACGGTGAATACTGGGTGATTGCTAAGAATAGTTGTGGTGAAGCTAAAGGATCAATTTCATTTGTTAAACCTCCACTGGAAATTAAAAATCTTCCTAATGTTATTACACCTAATGGGGATACGTACAATCAGTTCCTTTATTTTGATACAAAAAAGTATGGAAGTGTTTCATTATTGGTTTTAAATCGTTGGGGGGAAAGTGTTTTTTATAGTAGCGATTATAAAAATGATTGGGATGGAAAAGACATCTCTTCCGGAACCTACTTTTATACGTTGAGAGGTGAATGTTTCAATGATGTAAAAAGTTCTTTATCTATTTTAAAATAGATTTGGTCACGAAGAACTAAAGCTGGGTTCAATAGCAAAAAGAGATGAAACATCACTTACTCTCAATGCGATTTGAAAAATAGGCATGCTTCAGTTTTTATTGTGGGCAAGCGATAGCGGTGAATACAGGAGTGCCCGAATCACTGACGGTCATTCTCCAGCATCCTCCATTGGGTGATTTCATGATTACACCGCTGTCTACCTGCTCGATGTAAACATCATTCGTGGTTATTTTTACAAGTCCGCTTTCTGTTATCCTCATCCGTTCTTTCCGGATAGTTTCGTTTGTGTTGGTTGTTTCAAAACGGATATTAATGGGGTAGCTGAATGAAGAAGGGTTTGCACCTACATACATGTGAATGGCACCTGCATTTTGAAAATCACTGTTGGCATAGATACTTCCGTATATTCCGGTAACTCGATCTCCATTGAAGGGTAGGGAAGGGGATGCAAATGAACCTCTTGCTCTTCTACCGATTAAGGCAGATCCATGAAAGTCGGTATTTGAATAAACAGAGGCATTTATTCCTAGCGAATTGTTGGCGTTTCTCATGTTGAGTACATCCAGATCGGTGCCTCCGTCAATATCCAGTTTTACGGAAGGCGAATTCAATCCGATTCCTATTCTTCCGGTGTTGTAGTATAAATTAGATCCGGTAACACCCCATTGTTGAGGTTGGCCGGATGCAAAACTCACGGGTGCTCCGTTTAGGAGGTACTGTGTAGCATTGATGCCACCGTTCACGTCCAGTTTACTCAAGGGGTCAGCTGAGCCTATTCCAATATTGCCATTTGATTTTACAGTGAATTTTTCGGTAATATCCCCATTACTGCCTCCCATGATATACAATGAATTGTTTTGGTCTATTCCGAAATCCCACATTCCATCTTGTGCGAACCGTAAATCATGAAACCGAAGAAATCGGCCAAGAGTACCTCCCGGTGTTACACCATAAGTCAGATTGGAAGTATTGGATCTTATCCAGAGTGGAATACCTCTGGAACTTACATCGGTAGCATTAATAAACAGGCCATTGCTTTTGTTGTTGTCGGATGTAGGGATAGGTGTATCAATATAAAGACTTGATCTGGATGCCTGGGAAGCAGTACCAATACTCACCTGTCCGCTGCTGTAATAGATGTCACTATTACTCCTTGTCCACGATTCACTGCTGGTATTAATGGACTGGCCATTGATCAGAAGTCCGGTTGCATTGATAGTTCCTGCCACATCGAGTTTGTAGGCAGGTGTAGTTGTTCCAATACCTACATTTCCTTCTTCTGTAATGCGGACACGTTCTGCCCGATCCATTTGCCCGGCAGATGTAGTTTCAAATCGTATGTTTGTGGGGTAGCTTAATCCTCCCGCGGCATTACCTACATACATTTGAATTGCTGCTGCATTCTGATATGCGCCATTGAGAAATAAACTTCCGTAAACTCCGGTAATACGATCACCGGCCAGCACTGGTGCCGGGCTTAAGAATGTACCTCTTGATCTTTTTCCAATAAATGCTGAAGCATGAAAATCAGTATTCGATGCTACCAGATTAGTTAGCCCGGAAGAGTTGTTTTCATTCTTGATTGAAAGAACATCCAAATCTCCACCGCCATTGATTTCAAGTTTTGTAGCTGGTGAACTTGAATTGATACCCATTTTTCCAAGATTGTAATAAATGTCGGCACCGTTTTGTGACCACTTCTCATCCCCCGACTTCTCGGCATACAAAGCATAAGGTACCGATAGCAGCTGTGAAGTACCTACCAATTCAAATGCGTTGCCGCCAGCAGGATCCATTTCAATTTTTACGAAGAACGAATTCTTCCCCCAGTTGATCGAAGTGAATGTTCCCGTGCGCAATGTTCCTTTTCCGATCTCCAGATTGATGGTTCCGGATGTACTTGTTTTTATACTGTGTGTTTCCGAATACACACTTGTGCCCGTTATGCTTCCCTGTAGTATGCCAACGCGCACACTTACCGTTTTATCCATAATAAGCACACCATTTTTATCTCTCAGTAAAGCCTGGTACTTAAATGACTGAGGGCTTTGTGCCCATAAACCGATGGTGGTGATGAGAAAAGCGAACGTGAGGATTGTTTTCATTTCTTGAGGAGTTTATAGGTTTTTATGGAGTTATTTGTTCTTAGGGTCAGCAGGTAAAATCCGGGAGCAAGCAATTGTCCATCTACTCTTGCTTTCTGGTTGGAGATGAAATCCACTTCTGCCTTCATTACACGCCCGGTTTCATCGAGTAAAGTAATGTGCTGCTCTCTGAGGTTGCTGCTCTCATCGCCAGCTTCAATAAACAAGTCAGAGTGGAAGGGAACCGGGTAAATTTTAGCTTCCACAGCAATCGGTTCTTTAAGATCACCGGTAATGATGAATATGCTGCCGGTTTCATTCACGCCATGACTCAGGTGTACCGAGCCGTTTGAAAAACTTTCAGTGATCAATTCTCCGATGGACCAATCGATGATAATGGAGGTACTTTGGCTGCTTTGAGAAGCGGCAACAAAGCTGGCCGTTTGTGAAAAAGAAAGGAAGGAGATGCTGCTTAGCAGTACTACTACTAATCGTGTATTCATGTTGAGGTAATTAAAACAGGTTTTTCGGGACTGGCGTGAAGGTACTGTTTTTTTGAAACTTCAGTTCTCCTCATTCCCTTTACTTCAATCGCCCCGGGTTTTCCTTTAAAAACCCTTCCCACGATTTGCTTTTCGATTTTTCGGTTCCATTTTGGTAGTGATGGCATACTGCTACCCCCAATGCATCGGAGGCATCCAGCAGTTTGGGCATTTCTTTGATGCTGAAAATCTGCATCAGCATTTTGGCTACCTGCTCTTTGCTTGCATTACCATTGCCGGTAACGGATTGTTTTACCTTTCGTGGGGCGTATTCGGTAATGGGTATCTCACGATGAAGCGCGGCTGACATCGCTACTCCCTGTGCCCGACCTAATTTCAGCATGGATTGTACGTTCTTGCCAAAAAAAGGAGCTTCCAGCGCTACTTCGTCCGGATTGAACTCGTCAATCAAAGCCAGAACGCGGTCAAAAATTTTCTTCAAGCGCAGTTCGTGTGTTTCCATCTTGCTGAGGTGGATAACACCAAACTGGAGCAGTTGGAGTTTGCTGCTGCCCAGCGCCAGAATGATTCCATATCCCATCACCGCTGTGCCTGGGTCGAGCCCAAGAATAATTTTCTCTTTAACCGCTTTTTTCTCCATTTTGCTTCGGCTCGCAATTTAGCTACAAACTGTTCATGACCCTCTTTTTCATTCTGGTCTTCCTGTTGTATTCGGTAGTATTACTGGTGCTTACCTGGGGCTGGCTGCTTTTTGATGCCAGTCGCCCGCTGAAAGTGGTGAGGCCTGATGACCGGCTATTATCGGTTGTTATTGCCTTCCGCAATGAGCAAATCGCTATCCCCTCGTTACTCAAAGACCTTGATGCACAGCGATATGGAAAAGAAAATGTTGAAATTATATTGGTGAATGATCATTCTACGGATGAGTCTGTGGCTTTGATCGGTAAAGCAAATTATCCGAACCTTACCTTATTACAATTGCCCGAAGGCAAAACGGGAAAGAAGGCCGCGTTGGATTGGGGAATTAAGAATGCAAAAGGCCATATCATCATCGTTACCGATATGGACTGTCATTTATCAGCAAAATGGCTCATTACAATTAATGACTGCTTCCATTCCGATAAAATTAAAATGGTAGTTGGCCCTGTGCGTATCGATCCATCAGGGTCACTATTTTCAAAGATGCAGTCGCTGGAGTTTTCGAGCCTTGTTGGAACCAGCGGAGCGACATTGGCGCTGGGCCAGCCAACGATGTGTAACGGTGCTAACCTTTCTTTTTTGAAATCGGCTTACATGGAAGTATATGGTTATGAAGGGAATGAAACGATTCCTTCCGGTGACGATGAGTTTCTGATGCGCAAGATAGCCGCACGTTGGAAAGACAGTGTGCGATTTCTCTATGACCCGAATGCAGTGGTGTCTACGGCAGCACAAACTTCCTGGAGT
>QFQM01000542.1 GCA_003243255.1 Flavobacterium psychrophilum
AATGCGATAAATATAAATATATGGTCAGGAAGGCTATTTAACTAATGCAAGGATGCATTTTATGGACAAGAACATTATCTATCCAGAGTTTACTCTGGAAGAGCAATTTATCATTATCGTCGATAAATATATCTCAAAACGATACCAGCCAGGTGATAAAAATTTCTCATACCAGCTTTACTTAATTTTTGTGGGATACCATTTGAAGTATTTCTACCCTAAAAGGATTTATTCCAAATCCAATCGTAATATTGATAACATAATGACTATGTTTAGCTCGGTATACAAAAGTCTGACAAGCAATCTTCTACAACGATTAAATAACAAAGAAGGAGTTATTAGGGAACTAAACTCGCTTGTTAATTACATAGATAACAATCAAGAAAAAGCAGAGGAAATCTATGCTACTGTCAGAGCACAATATGAAATGAAAGTAATTGAGAAAGAGTTAACCCATGAAGTTCGCGTAAGAACCGTCAGGTTATAGGCAATAAATAGCCCCTATGCAGGGGCTAAAAGAGACTTCTTGATATAGGCTACTACTGAACTTCTTTCCAGATACCATCAGCTTTCACAAGCTTAACAGGCTTTGTCTGTTTCATATTGCTAATTGAGGCATCGACAATGCAGTTATAAACATTATTTGCTTCTTCTGTGCAACTAACTTTTTTTACATAATCAATTTTCAAAAGATCTTTTTCGGGAATACTTGAGTTCAGAGCTTTCATACTTGCATTTGATCTATCTACGACACTTTTGAAAGCATTGTATATATCGTCTTGGGATGGCTCACTGTTACATGCGGTTAAAAGAAGTGTGGTAAGCAAAACTGTGAGGATTGAGTATATTTTCATTTTCTTATCCAGAAATAATTAATTAAGAATACCAGTCTTGGTGTTGTTGTTATCAGAGGAGAAAGTCCATTTACTTACGGTCTCTCCCTTGAAGTCGATCTCAAGAGTTTTAGACTGAGTCTGAGAACCGCCAGTAAACAGCCCCACAACTGGAATGAAAGTCGTTGCACTGAACTGATTGTTAGACATGAAATATTTCCACTGCTCATTTCCGTCATCGAGTGTGGTTCTTGTATCAGGCTCACCTAACTTAGAGAGTAATTCCGTCTTAGTTGTTTTGTTTTTAATGATCTTTGACTGGAGGCTTTGTGGTGTTTCGTTTTTAAGGTTCTGGTTCCCTGATGTTGAACAGCCAGAAAGCAGGAAGACAATAATAAAAAAAGAGGACGTTATAAATCGGTTCATTTACTTTCTCATTTTATGTTTGCGATTGTGTGAAATTAATTTCACCGTATAAAAACAACTCTGTCTGCATACATTCTTTTGATTTTATAGATAAGAATAATGATGCTTACGAAAAACGTAATGACTGATACAAGAGTGCTGTCGGTCCACGAAAATGCTAACCACGCGAGACCAAATGCCACGAATTGAAACAGGAATGCCACACTGAGCGGGCTTTCACCGTAAGCAACCTTTGCATGACACCCTTTGCAAATCCGCACACCATGAGGACTTTGTGTAAAGCAGAACGGGCACTTTATTGTTTCGTCTTTCATATCAACCCCAGGGTGGAAGATTAAATGGTGCGTTTACAGAGATTCTCGATGACCGGCTCGCTTTAGTAAAATTGCTTGTACCGATCGATGGTTGTTGCTTGATAGTTTATATCTATCATAACTAGTTTATCGATCTGTAATAACGATCAATATTTTTTTGACTAAACACAAATTTATTACTAGAGAATAGAGTGTGGTTACGAAAGGTGTTTACAACTAGCTGTCTATAAACGAATTTTTCTTGCGGGTTTCAGATGATGTGTTGAATAGACTTCTGAGAAGTTTGTAGGAACCTTGTGGAGGATGCTCTTTCCATATTTTCTGA
>QFQM01000543.1 GCA_003243255.1 Flavobacterium psychrophilum
TCATAGTCAAAATGAACATTCGACGCCGCCAGTGTGGAAAGTTCGATCCCGTCCCCATCGAGATCCAGCACCAGCGCGTCGCTGTTTGTGCCGATAAGCGGCGAAACGAGCGCGTCAAACGAACCAAACATATCGTTAAGAAAGTCGCGAATGTTCGGCCAGGCCTCTTCGAAGAGATCGGCTATATGGGCTAGGCCGATGGCCAGACCGGCAATGCCCGCGGCAACGATCACAGGTATCGTCGCCGGGAACAGGACGGCGACCGCGCCGAGCACGATTGTCGCCGCAACGCCAATGCCCAGGGATTCCGCCTGCTCGTCGAACTCTTTGGCCAAAGCCTCGGGTGAGATCATCGCGGCAATGCTAACAGCCACCACCGCGATGGCGATATCGGTGGGATCGATGACACGCCCCAGAATTGACGCCACTTTGAATGCAATGGCTTCGGCCGTCAATGCAACGGCTTCGACGCCGGAATTAGCAAGTAACGATTTGGCGATATCAGCATACAACTGTTCGACGGGCGCATTCTTGAAAATATTTAGGTCGTAAACGCGATTGGAAAGTGTGTCGATGGAGGAGAAAAGTGTAGCGGGACTGATCTCACCATTTCTCACATCACTCAAAAGTGTCTGCGCATGACTGAGGTAATTCGAGGCAACTTCTTTAGGGAAAACATTGTCGAATATCGGCGCGATTTTTGCGAAAGCAGCCGTTTTCTTGTTTTCGATGAGATTAATTGGCGTATCTAATCCGCTGCTGATTCTCGAAAAGAATTTGTCGTCCACCAAAACAACGGCGGAAGGATACTTGGCTGCCGCCTCAACGAGTGAAAACTCGCCAATATTCCTAGGTGAAACTATACCCTCTGAGATTAGATCGGCTTTAAATGCCGCGCTGACAGGAGTATTATCGATGAAATAATTCTCCTTGTTGTCGAACCAGTTCCGAAGAGTGACATTACCCGCAAAATCTCTAGCCGTAAGCTCGTGAAGGACGACGTTCGTGAAATGAATTTCGTACTTCTCAAGTAACCTTCCAATGGCAACATGGATAGGTATATTTATGTCATTCTTTAATATGATTATAATGTAACCAAAATCAATAAAAGCAATTGTTTTTTTATTTATGTTATCCAATAATTACTTTGCAATAAGGGAAATTTTCCGAAAAAGCTCTCGTGAAATTAAATATATTGCTTCATTATTGATTTTTTCGACTTCTTTATAAAAATCCATCTCCTGAGCGATTTCAATCATTTCTCTAAAATTTTTTGCAATAAGCTCGTCATTGTCATCGAACGGATTCCGCATGACATGATGCATCCTGTCCAAAGCATCCGGATAGCGCTTCAGATATGCCGCCAGGAATTCATCTATTCGTTCATCCGTAAAGTATCGTTCCATCTTTGCCTTAGCTACGCTCAAATATCTATCAGAGATAGATCCATATATGGAACTCAGCCACGCGAATTTGCGAATTTTCTGTAAAATATCATTGTGAAATTAGCTATTAATATTTATGGTATAAGTAATAACTGCAAAAGTAATATGTTCTTAAAATATAATTTGCAAGTTATTTAACATTAATTGATATTTTTCGAAACAACTCTCGGGCAATTATGTAATATTCCTCTTAATCGTCTTTTTCCATACCTATATAAAAATCAAGATTAGGGACTACTTTCCACATTTCTTGCTGAGTTCTAGCGATCAACTCATCATTATCATCTAATAGATTTCGCATAACATGAATTATCCTATCTAAAGCATCCGGATATTGCTTCGAAGAAAAAAGTGTAGGCGCATCAATCACGCCATTTTTTGCATCGCTTAAAAGTGTCTGCGCGTGACTGAGGTAATTCGAGGCAACTTCTTTAGGGAAAACATTGTCGA
>QFQM01000544.1 GCA_003243255.1 Flavobacterium psychrophilum
CTGGGGCCTCCGCTGCGGCAAGACGGGTTTCAGCTGCGCGATTTCATTTATGTAAAAGACCTGATTGATGTTTGTGTATTCCTGATGTATCACCGCAAAAATTCAGGTATTTATAATCTGGGATCTGGAACAGCCCGAACTTTTGTTGATTTGACCAAGTCCGTATTCAAAGCGCTGGATAAACCAGAAAATATTGATTTTATTGATACCCCAGCTGACATACGCGATAAGTACCAGTATTTTACTGAAGCAAATATGGCCAAGTTAAAATCCATTGGCTACGTTAAACCTTTTCATACTCTTGAAGAAGGAACGGAAGATTATGTAAAGAATTACCTGATGAAAGGGCTGAGTTATTATTGATCCGCTATCTTTTATTGTGATTGATAATCACTCTTTCCCTATAACGTTTTTTCGATATTACTACTTCAATGAGGTAAACGCCTTCAGTCAAATTGGTAACCGGTAATTGGACTGCTGGCGAATCGGATTTAACCGAGAGCAGCACTCTGCCAAAAAGGTCAATCAGGTTTGCTGAAACCGACTCTCCATTTGAATCGATTGTGATTTCTTCATCAGCGGGATTAGGATAAATTTTCGGTGTAAGTGAATTTGCTTCAATTCCTGTAATCGTCACGCGATTCGAAATCCGATTACACTCATTATTGAACGTTAAAACCGAATAGACCCCCTCCTGCCCATTGTAAGCATACGATCTTGAAGTTTGGGAAGGAATTTGAATTTCATTTTTCAGCCATTGATACGTTAGCGACTGATTGAAGCTAAACAGTTCATCCCCATTCACCACTACCTCATTATCCTGAAGTGTATTCGTTCCTATCATCACACTTCCGGTAAAGCTATTGCTTGCAGAACCGTTACTCACTGTTAATGTTACCGGATATGTTCCAGCCGCTGCAAAGGGGAAATATGCCTGCCTGCCCTGTGCCGTGACAGCACCTGGGAAAATCCATGACCATTGTTGTGGCGTTCCGCTGCTCCTATCCGTGAATTGTGTCAGTCCATTTTCACATGGATATTTGACCGTGAAGTCGGAAAACAAAACATCAGCACAGTTTTGTTTTAACCAGCCTGAAGCATTCACAAGAGTGCTATTTATTCCCGCATTGACGACTGCGTTTCCTTTTGCCTCTACATTGCTGATCGCCAAGTTGTCAAAACAATACTTAGTATGATTTGTAAACACGATCGAGGAAGCGGCCGGGCTATGAAGGGAAGCCGAAACGCCATTGCTGATTCTCATGTTGTTTATCGTCTGCGTTTTACCGGAAGAGAATAAGACGTCAGACAGGGCTATTATCAAAACACTATCCAATTCATTTGTACCTGTAAATGCTGCTTTACCCGACAGTTCTATTCTCTTAAAAAAATTATCCCCGTTTATAATGGCATTTCCCTGCTCGATGACAAGACTACCGGGCCACTTCACTCCTTGCCAATTGAACGTAACAGGATCGGACTTAACTTTTATTTTAGAATTGTCCACTGAATTCAATGTAAGTAGTAAGGAGTTGATCTCACTGCCATGAGTCAGTTCTATTTCAGAGTTAACCAGATTAAACGTTTTGTTCTTTGTTGAATTCACAACAAGATCCATCATCTTCAGTTGTGCACTTTTTACCTCAAGCGCTCCTTCTATAACTGATAACTTATTCAAATTCAGATTTCCATAAAGCACCCAGTTACCTCCATTGATATTTATATCCATCAGCGCCAGATCAGAATTCAGAAAATTCAAATTTCCCGTTGATGAGTTACACTGAACATTTCCTCTACTATACCACTGAAAATTCTCCGTCCCAATGGAAATTAACTTTCCGATATTTATTTTATGCGTATTCAAAGACATCCCCGATGCCTTC
>QFQM01000545.1 GCA_003243255.1 Flavobacterium psychrophilum
ACAGGCACCGCATCTGGCATTGGTAAAGCCACCGCTGAGCGATTGATAAAAGAAGGATACATCGTTTATGGCGGCGATATAGCCGTTGAGAAAAATCAATACCTCGATAAAATAGGCGGACACTCCATTGCCCTAGATGTCACCAAAGATGACCAGGTACAAGCTGCCGTAGACCGGGTAATGAAAGAGCAGGGAAAAATTGACGTACTATATAACAATGCCGGATTCGGTCAAATGGGTACCAACGAAGAAACCACCATGGAAGATTACCAAGCCATATTCGATGTCAACTTCTATGGATATGTGCGAATGGTTAAAGCTGTCTTGCCATACATGCGGGCACAAAAATCGGGTCGCATCATCAACACTACTTCTATGGGTGGTAAAATTTACTTCCCCCTTGCTGGACCGTATCACGCTACCAAGCACGCATTGGAAGGATGGCTGGATGTATTGCGTTTAGAAGTTAAAGGATTCAATATCAAAGTAGTCATCATCGAACCTGGATTAATCAATACAGGTTTCTATGAAGTAACAGAAAAGTACCGCCAAAAATACCAAAAGAATTCAGCTTACGGTTACATATTCGATCCTATTGCCAATGCTCCACTGCCTAAAATGTCGGAACCGGATGTAATTGCCAAAGTAGTATCCAAAGCCATTGCAAAGAAAAATCCAAAAACAAGATATGTAAAAGGCAAAAATGGCGAGATGCTGATATGTATGAGAGGAATCTTGGGCGATAAAATGTACGACAGAATTATCATGAGTCAGTTGAAATAAGCAAACAAAAAACAATATTGCTATCTGGAATGCAAAACACAAATAAAATGAAAGCACAGGAAGCACTTGACTACCTAGATCCAATAGGCTGGGCTAATACAGACATTTTTACACGTTTGGCTATTTTAGAACAAATGAGGGCTAACATGAAAACCTACGCCAAAGAACTAGGTTACGTCAATTCAAAAATGAAAAACGAATTGGTAGGTGCTGAGTCTTATTCCGTTGCAGACGGAATGATGCAAAGCATTGGCCCGGTGGCAAGTTCCATAACAGCAAGCATAGAAGTGTATGAAGCCTTAGCCAAAGGCGAAATGCTAAAACCGGTTAGTGTAAATCAAGTGGATGCAGACCGGTATGACGTAGAGGTATTCCCTATATTCCCAAAAGATAAGTTAACCGCTGGTAGGCAAAAAGGTTTTATCAGAGTAAAGGGCCAGCCAAAGCAAATCAATCCAATGGAAAAAGCTCCCGGTATCGTTGCCGTTTCTGGAGCTGGAAATTACACTTCATCTTTGGAAAGCATCAAAGCACTTTTTTATGACAATAAAGTGGTGATGCATAAACCTCACAAATTGAACGAAGAAAGCGATGCTATTTGGGAAAAAATATTTGCTCCACTGTTCGAAATAAAAGCGATGGCCTCGGTAGATGCCAACCAAAGCCGGGAAATGGCAACATTGGAAGGTTTGTCAGCCATCTATTTTACAGGCTCTACCGATGTGGCCAAGAATATCATGCAACATGCCAAAACAACGGTAGTTTCTGAATGTGGAGGCAATAATCCTTGTATAATAGTACCGGGTAGAACTTGGACTGATAAGGAAGTCAAACACCAGGCCGAACAAATTGTATCTATGGCGAAAGCCAATGGCGGTGCAGCTTGTGGAAGACCACAGACCTTTGTTACTTCCAAAAACTGGCCGCAACGTTTGCAATTTTTAGCTGCCATTCGTAAGGCCGCAACTGAGGATACTTACGCAGTAGCCACTTACTATCCTGGCACCGATAAGACAAAGGAAAATTTTCTGAAAAATTACCCTAATGCAGAAATTTTGAAGCCAGAAAATGGAAAACATCCGAAATCTGACTTTGTCTT
>QFQM01000106.1 GCA_003243255.1 Flavobacterium psychrophilum
AGCCAGAGTACTATAAACCTTAGCCATTGAACTCCTTATCTTTTGGGTAGCAGCTTCAATTGTAGTTCCGGAAACTGGAATTTGCCCTACATAAGGCAGGCTTATTTTACCTTCTACACTTACTGCTGCTGTAGTATTAAACTCCTGTACACCATAAAGATTTATAAGCAATTCATCACCTGGGCCAAGCATGTAATTTAACGGAGTCGCAATTTTATCATTTGGAGCAAAACTCAATGCGGGATTATTAAATAACTCCGACCCAAAAATTAATGGATTAGAAGGATTTTTGAAGGATTCAGATGTAGATGTTATTTTTCTGTCAACTACATTACCGGCATTACCGGCTGAAGAATTTGCAGTTTTTGTTGCCGCCAAACGGCCTCTGAGCTTAGCAAATTCAGACTTAGACATGCCTTTGGACAAAGCAACCGTTTCCGCCTGATCGATAGACATATTATTGCCTTTAAGCTCCGCCTGAATCTGAGAAATCTGATCATCCGATAACTGATCTACATTTAATGCTTTTAAGTCATTGCCACTCAAAACGCCCTGTGCCATAGCCGGAGCAGATAGAAACAAAATTCCAAAAAACAGAAAAACAATAAGTTTATTCATACTTAGATATATATAATACTATTTCAAACAAAATCTAACAAAATACCATAAAGGCTACTTGTTATTCAGCAAAATTAATGTCTGTCAGCAAGCCTTAGCAAATACTGACCATATTCATTCTTTTTCAAAGGCGTAGCTAGTTCTATAAGCTTTTCTTTAGAGATATATCCCATATCAAAAGCTATTTCTTCAAGACAGGCTACTTTTAAGCCTTGCCTCTTCTCAATAGTCTGAATATAGTTTGACGCCTCAAGCAATGACTCATGCGTACCTGTATCCAGCCATGCATAACCACGTCCCATAAGTTCCACTTTCAGATCTTTTGAGTTCAGATACTCCTGGTTTACCGTAGTAATCTCTAATTCACCGCGATCACTTGGTTTTATTTTCTTAGCAACTTCTACTACCGAGTTAGGATAAAAATACAATCCTACAACTGCATAATTACTTTTAGGTTCTTTTGGCTTTTCTTCAATAGAAATAACATTACCGGAACCATCAAATTCAGCAACCCCATAGCGTTCAGGATCATTTACATAATACCCAAAAACAGTAGCTTTACCTTCTTGCTTAACATTTCTGACAGCAGTCTTTAAAAGATCTGTAAGTCCGTGACCATAGAAAATGTTATCGCCTAAAATCAAACAGGCGTCATCGTTACCAATAAATTTTTCACCAATGATAAAAGCCTGCGCCAGACCATCCGGGCTGGGCTGCTCTGCATATTCTAATTTTATACCCAAATCATCGCCATTACCAAGAAGATTTCTAAAGTTAGGCAAATCATGAGGGGTAGAAATAATCAAAATTTCATTAATCCCCGCCAGCATCAGTACCGAAAGCGGATAATATATCATTGGCTTATCATAGATAGCCATCATTTGTTTAGAAATCGACTTTGTTAGTGGATATAGTCTTGTACCAGACCCTCCTGCTAGTATAATTCCTTTCATGAGTTAAGTTTTTTAATACAGTTTGCTAAACTTTGAGTCCAGTGATTAATTGTTATTCCAAAAGCATCCTTTGCTTTATCCTTACTCATAACGGAGTAATTTGGGCGTTTAGCAGGTGTCGGAAATTTATCCGATGTTATTGGTTTTAGGTTTATCTGAATATTATTCTGTTTAAAAATCTCATAAGCAAAGTCATACCATGAAGCCACTCCCTCGTTACTGTAGTGGTACACACCATAAGCTGATGAGTCAGTATTAATTATATGCATAATAAGACCTGCAAGATCTACTGCATACGTTGGTGTTCCTACCTGGTCGTAAACAACAGAAAGCTCATCACGCTCATTACCTAAGCGAATCATGGTCTTAAGGAAATTATGCTGAAACTCAGAATAAAGCCAGCTTGTACGTAAAATAAAATAATCATCCATATTCTGGATTATCATTTTTTCGCCTTCAAGTTTTGTTGCGCCATATACCCCTGTTGGTACAGCCTGCATGTCCTCTGTAAGAGGAAGCGGTTCAGTTTCTCCAAAAACAAAATCGGTAGAAACATGAATTAGTTTTATACTGTTAGCTTTAGATACTTTGGCAAGATTTCCTGCCGCAGTAGCATTAATAGCGTATGCCAGATCTTTTTCTGTTTCAGCCTTATCTACAGCAGTATAAGCTGCACAATTTACTATGTATGATGGCTTATGGTTAGCTACCGCAGTTTCTATACTGTCTACACTTGTTACATCAAGCTCTTCTGCAGTAAGGTATATATACTTATTGCCTTTGCCAAATTCAGCCTCAATTGAATTTATAGAGCTGCCTAACTGTCCGTTACCTCCTGTTACTATAATATTTTTCATCTTATTTTTTATAAGCTTCAGTAAAAGTTGGCAATATTAAATCTTTGTCTGAAAGATTTACTTTTTCAGCATCAACAATCCAGTCGATATTTAGTTCCTGAGAATTATAAATTACTCCTTTTTCAGATGCTGCATTGTAATAATTATCACATTTATAAGCAAAAACCGCAGTCTCAGAAAGTACCACAAAACCATGAAGAAATCCTCGTGGAATAAACAACTGAAGATTATTTTCTGAACTTAGCTTCACAGCAACGTGTTGTCCAAAAGTAGGTGAATCCGGACGTGCATCTACTGCTACGTCAAGCACTTCTCCCTGAAGCACTCTTACAAGTTTTGCCTGTGCATACTCACCTGATTGAGCATGAAGCCCCCTAAGCACACCATAACCTGAAAATGACTGATTATCCTGAACAAATTTTGTTTGAGTTCCTGTCAGATTGTTAAAGTTCGCTTCATTAAAACTTTCAAAAAAATATCCTCTGTCATCACCAAAAATCCTTGGCTTAAGAATAACACATCCTTCTAATCCGGTCTTTTCAATTTCCATTATTTCGATTCACTGTATTGGTTGTTGTAGTATTTTTGATATTCGCCCGATGTTACATTATCAAGCCACTCCTGATTATTCAGGAACCAGTCGATGGTTCTTTCAAGACCTTCTTCAAAAGTAACTGATGGTTTCCAACCCAGTTCTTTATTGATTTTAGTAGCATCAATCGCATAACGAAGATCGTGTCCCGGACGGTCCTTCACATAGGTAATCAATCCTTCAGACGTCCCTTCTGCCCTGCCAAGTTTTTTATCCATTATAGAACACAAAAGCTTAACAAGATCTATATTCTGCCATTCATTAAAGCCACCTATATTATAAGTATCATGATTTTTACCTTTATGGAAAACCAGGTCAATAGCCACTGCATGATCTTCAACAAACAGCCAGTCACGGGTATATTTACCATCACCATATACAGGTAGTGGTTTATTATTTATGATATTGTTTATAAATAACGGAATCAGCTTTTCAGGGAAATGAAAAGGGCCATAATTATTAGAGCAATTAGTAAGAACATACGGAAGGCCATATGTTTCACCATAAGCTCTTACAAAATGATCTGATGCCGCTTTAGATGCAGAATATGGAGAGTTAGGATCATACGGTGTAGTTTCAGTAAAAAGCCCTTCAGCTCCTAAAGTACCATAAACCTCATCGGTACTGATATGATAAAATCTTTTCCCATCATAATTATCAGCCCAAATCTTTTTTGCTGCATTCAAAAGATTCATAGTACCAATAACATTAGTTTTAACAAAAGCCAGCGGATCTTTAATAGACCTGTCAACATGAGATTCTGCAGCCAGGTGCAAAACACCATCAAACTGATGTTCTTCAAAAATGCCGTCTATAAATGCCGCATCAGTTATATCTCCTTTAATAAAAGTATAGTTTGGCTTGTTCTCAATATCTTTTATATTCTCAAGATTCCCGGCATAGGTAAGAGCGTCAAGATTATAAATCTGTGTGTCTGTATAATTATTCACAAATCTCCTCACAACATGTGAACCAATGAAACCAGCACCTCCGGTGATAAGAATCTTTCTCATATTTATTTTTATTAGAACTGCCTTTAAGGCTATTGTTTGTTTATTGATTGGTATTATCTTCCTATTTCCTGAAATACGAAACCTATTTCTTCCAGTTTTGCACCATCAAGAATTTTTCTGCCGTCAAAAATAAAAGCCGGCTTTCTCATATTATCATATATCTTTTGCCAGTCATAAGACTTAAATTCATCCCATTCTGTCAAAATTGCAATAGCGTGCGCATCTTTACAGGCTTCATATGCATGCTCATACACTTCAACGCTTTCCTTGTTTTCATCGGCACTCCTCGTACCCAGATAGTCAAGATCCGTGTAAATAGTTTCCTTTTTCACTTTAGGATCATATACAGCAATGTTGGCCTGCTCATTCAATAAGTCATCAGCCACATAAATTGCTGCAGACTCCCTGGTATCATTGGTGTCTTTTTTGAAAGCCCAGCCCAGAAAAGCAATTTTTTTACCCGAAACAGTATTGTAAAGTGTCTTAACTATATTCGAAGCAAAGCGTTTTTTCTGGTGATCATTCATAATGATTACCTGCTCCCAATAATCGGCAACTTCTTTTAATCCGTATGATTTAGCAATATAAACCAGATTAAGGATATCTTTTTGAAAACATGATCCACCAAATCCTACAGAAGCCTTAAGGAATTTAGATCCTATCCTGCTGTCCATACCTATTGCACGGGCAACTTCTTCTACATCGGCACCGGTTTTTTCACAAAGTTCCGACATTGCATTTATCGACGAAACCCTTTGTGCCAAAAATGCATTGGCTGTAAGTTTTGAAAGTTCTGACGACCATACATTAGTAGTAAGTATTCTTTCTTTTGGAATCCAGTTAGCATAAACCTCCACAAGTGCGTTTATAGCTTCCTGACCTTCTGCATCAGTACCTCCTCCTATAAGAACCCTGTCTGGCGAAAGAAGATCTTCAACAGCTGTACCCTCAGCTAAAAATTCAGGATTTGAAAGTATCTGAAACTTCACTCCGTTCCCTGTGTTATCCAGGATATTCTTAAGTGCTTCAGCTGTTCTTACAGGCAGTGTAGATTTCTCCACCACTATCTTATCATTTTTAGCTACTGCTGCAATCTGCCTTGCACAAAGTTCAATATACTTCAGATCTGCAGCCATACCTTTACCAACCCCATACGTTTTAGTCGGGGTATTAACCGAAATGAATATCATTTCAGCCTCATTAATAGCTTTGTCAATATCAGTAGAGAAAAAAAGATTCTTCCCGCGTGATGAAGCTACAATATCAGCAAGTCCCGGTTCATAGATCGGGATATTGTTCACATCTTTATCGTTCCATGCAGCAATTCTTTCCGCATTTAAATCGACTATAGTAATTTTTATATCGGGACATTTATGAGCAATTACGGCCATAGTTGGCCCACCTACATATCCGGCTCCTATACAACAAATATTTTTAACCCTACCCATTGATTATCAGAATATTATTTTTATCAATATCATTTATTTAGATTTTTATTCAAATCCTATTAGTAATCCGCAAACTTACAATCTTTTTCACTGTATCAGTGAGAGAATGTTTTAATTTATGTTAAGCTAAAGTTAAACCCCTCAATTACAAACCACCATCAGCAGCATTACCCAAAACGCCCTTAACATCATACAGAATACTTTCCGGTTGTTTTAAGGCAGTAAAATCCAGCTCAGCAAACTCTTTATGGGCAACTCCCAGTACCACACCATCAAACTTATCCGACGGTAAAGTATTCACTGTTTCCAGTCCATATTCATGCAATACCTCTTCCGGATTAGCCCATGGGTCATAAGTTGTCACTTTAACATCATAGTCATTAAGTGCGTGTATTACATCTACAATTTTTGTATTTCGCACGTCGGGACAATTTTCTTTAAAGGTAATACCCAGCATAAGCACTTTAGCTCTGTTAACCTGTATGCCCTTTTTAATCATAAGCTTCACAAGCTGCGAAGCTACATACTCACCCATACTGTCATTTAATCTTCGTCCCGCAAGTATTATTTCGGGATTATAACCTACTTCCTGCGCCTTTTGTGCCAGATAGTAAGGGTCTACACCTATACAGTGCCCTCCCACAAGCCCCGGCTTGAAAGGAAGAAAATTCCATTTTGTAGAAGCCGCCTCTAAAACAGCATAAGTATCGATGTCAAGATGATTGAATATCTTAGAGAGCTCGTTTACAAATGCAATGTTTATATCACGTTGCGAATTCTCTATTACTTTGGCAGCCTCGGCTACTTTTATAGAGGGTGCAAGATGTGTTCCGGCCGTGATAACCGATTTATATAGTTCATTCACCTTTACAGCTGCTTCCGGCGTTGATCCTGAAGTTACCTTTAGTATCTTTTCGACTGTATGCTCCTTATCACCGGGGTTAATCCTCTCAGGGGAATAGCCCGCAAAAAAATCTTCATTAAATTTCAGTCCGCTAACTCGCTCCAGTACCGGTACGCATTCCTCCTCTGTAGCACCCGGATAAACAGTCGATTCATAAATAACTATATCTCCCTTCTTTAGTACCGTACCAACTGTCTCACTCGCTTTGTGAAGTGCTGTGAGATCCGGTTTATTATTCTTATCTACCGGAGTAGGTACTGTCACAATATAGTAAGTAGAATCTTTCATATCATCTACATGGGAAGTAAGGTAAAGACTATTTTCAGATGGTTGTAAATGCTTTATAACCTCTTCAAGAGAAGCTCTGTCCACTTCACGCGTGATATCCTCATATTCGTTAAGAGCCTGTATTCGAGACAAATTAATATCGAAACCTGTAACTGTATGCTTCTTCGCCATCGCTACTGCTAATGGCAATCCTACATAGCCTAACCCTATAATTGTTATTTTCATTCTTTTACTATCAGGCTTATTTTAAATTTTCCCAGTACCATGCAACTGCTTCTTTTAATCCCTGCCTGATTGAAAATTGGGGATTGTAATCTAACAGCTTTTTAGCTTTATCAATACTGGCTAACGAGTGCGGTATATCGCCCGCCCTTTGCGGACCGTGAATTACCTCAACGTTATTTATAGCATTATCGTATTCTGACAAAAACTCTTTCAGATATCCCACCAGTTCCTTTAATGTGGTCCTGTCGCCATAAGCAGTATTGTATACTGTATTAAGCGCGTCAGGATTTTGAGAAAGCATTGCCAGCTCATTCATCTGAACAACATTGTCAATATAAGTAAAATCGCGGGAATAATTGCCATCGCCATTTATCACAGGGCTTTCGTGGCTCATAAACTGCAGTACAAACTTAGGTATAACCGCAGCATAAGCTCCGGCAGGATGCTGTCTTCTCCCAAAAACATTAAAATACCTTAAACCAATGGTTTCCATACCATATGTTTTGCTAAAAACATCAGCATATAGTTCGTTTACATATTTGGTTACAGCATATGGCGAAAGGGGTTTTCCAATCTTATCCTCCACTTTGGGAAGCGATTCAGAATCGCCATAGGTAGATGAGCTTGCCGCATACACAAACCTCTTAACAGCAGCATCACGGCTGGCAGTAAGCATGTTCAGAAATCCGCCTACGTTTACTTCATTAGTGGTAACAGGATCTTTTATAGAGCGTGGCACCGAACCCAACGCTGCCTGGTGCAGAACATAAGACACCCCTTCAACAGCCATTCGGCAGTCGTCCATATTTCGAATATCGCCTTCAATAAGGGTAAAATCAGGATTAGAAAGGTGGTGTTCAATGTTTTTCCTAAAGCCGGTAGCAAAGTTATCCAGGCATACCACTTTATAGCCTTTCACTATAAAATGATCGCAAAGATTAGACCCTATAAATCCTGCCCCCCCGGTAATTAGGATTTTTTCCTGTAAGTTGTTCTGCATTAAGTTGGTTGGTGTTACAGCTTCTTAAAGAAGCCGCAAATATAGGCATTATATTTCGCATACCCTATACTTATAAATGGGTATATTAACAGGCATACAACACAATACCCTAACTGCTTTTTATAGAATTTTCAAAAGGTACACGATGAAGTATGCTTCGCCCGAGGGTAACCTCATCAGCAAATTCAAGTTCATCGCCTACGGCAATACCCCTTGCAATTGCAGAAGTAACTATACCACAATCCTTTACCTGCTTGTAAATATAAAAATTAGTGGTATCGCCTTCCATGGTCGAACTAAGGGCAAATATCAATTCCTTTACATTTCCGCTCTTTACTTTTTCTACCAGTTTACTAATCGTTAGCTGACCCGGCCCCACCCCGTCTATAGGAGATATTTTTCCGCCAAGCACATGGTACACCCCTTTAAAAAGATTCGTGTTTTCGATAGCCATTACATCACGTATGTCTTCTACCACACAAATAACCGATTTATCCCTCGAACTGTTAGCGCATATCTCACACACCTCAACATCACTTATGTTATGACACTGATTACAAAACTGTATCTCGTTGCGCATTTTCGTTAGTGCATCGGTAAGCAAATGTGTTTGTTCTGCAGGCTGTTTCAAAAGGTGCAATGCCAGCCTCAGCGCTGTACGTTTCCCTATACCCGGCAATTGTGAGATTTCGGCAACAGCCCTTTCAAGTAGTTTTGAAGACATTTCCATAGTACAGCAAAGGTACTAAACCGGCACCAATTTGCATTTATGCCAACTCAAATTTCGTGAGTGGCATTTTATTGAAATATTTTTAGTTGTTTTGTAAACCAAACCATTTACTATGCACCCTATAACCATACTTTCTATAATAATAGTTTATTTCGGAATCCTTATTCTTATTTCCAGGCTTGTAAGCAAAAAAGACAGCAGTAACGATACCTTTTTTAAAGCCAATAAAAATTCGAAATGGTATCTGGTAGCCTTCGGTATGATAGGAACAGCCTTATCAGGGGTAACGTTTATATCGGTTCCGGGAGAAGTGGGTGCGCCAAGCGGTGAGCAATTTAAATATTTTCAGTTTATATTGGGTAACGCAATTGGTTTTCTAATCGTGGCTACGGTACTGCTCCCTTTATATTACAGGCTTAACCTTACATCCATCTACGGGTATATCGAAAAAAGGCTGGGGTATTACAGCTACAAAACCTCGGCAATGATATTCCTTATCAGCCGCACCATAGGCTCTGCGTTCAGACTGTATCTTGTGGTTATCGTTTTGCAGCGCTATGTATTCGATTCTTTTGGAGTACCTTTCTGGATAACAGTGTTAATATCATTGCTGCTGATATTTGCCTACACCTATAAGGGCGGGCTGAAAACCATCATCATTACCGATTCGCTACAAACATTATTCCTTGTCTCATCGGTATTCTTTACCATCTATTTCATTTGCGACAGCCTTAGCCTTAGCCTTCCCGAAGCTTTTGAAACCGTTAAGCAAAGTAACTATTCTAAAATATTCTTCTTTGAGGATTTCATTACCAGCAAATTCCATTTTATAAAACAGATACTGGGCGGAATATTCGTTACCATAGCAATGGTAGGCCTGGATCAGGACCTGATGCAAAAAAACCTGAGCTGCAAGAATATTGGCGAAGCCCAAAAAAACATGTTTACCTTTACAGGGATTTTTGTCATCATCAACCTGTTCTTTTTAGGAGTTGGCGCACTACTTTATATTTACGCTAACAATAATGGTATAGATGTGCCCATCGTTGACGGAAAACCAAGAACGGACCTGCTTTTCCCTGAGATCGCCTTTAACCACCTGACGCTTATACCGTCTGTAGTGTTCCTTTTAGGGCTTACAGCAGCAACCTTTGCTACTACCGACTCTGCATTGACAGCATTGACAACTTCATTCTGTGTAGACTTTCTTGGTATGGATAAAGAACAGAATTCCGCAAAAACAAATGCTGTAAGAACACGACATATTGTACACGTTTCTTTCTCAATACTGATGTTTTTAGTAATCATTGTCTTTAACACCATCAATGACGCTTCGGTGGTGAGCATGATATTCAGGATTGCATCTTATACATATGGGCCACTACTTGGCCTTTACAGCTTTGGACTGTTTATGAAAAATCGTGCTGTGAGGGATAAAATCGTGCCCTTTATATGTATCGCTTCCCCTCTGTTAACATTATTCATCAGTA
This sequence comes from Flavobacterium psychrophilum, assembly GCA_003243255.1. The sequence continues at coordinate 10,119 of QFQM01000106.1, forward strand.
TGAATTCGTCTTTATTCTTTGGCGACTATGTTTTTGACAATGAGCTTATCATCATAAACGGGCTGATTACTTTCCTGTTGCTGCTAAGCATCAGCAAAAAACAGCTTAGTACTGATTTGTAGAAAGCATAACCAGCGTACAGGCAACTTCAATATCGATTCCGTTTTGACGTAAAAGCGTATACAACTCCGGATTTTCAGTACCCGGATTAAAAATAACACGCTCCGGTTTTATCCCAATAATGTAATCATAATATTGCTTTTGGTTCATTTGGTTCAGGTATAGAGTAACCGTATCTACCTCCTCAAAAGGCACATGCTCTTTTTCAATTTTGGTTCCGTCAAGATCATCTTCCTTTTTACCTACCGCTACAACAGGATGCCCATATCGCTGTAGCATCTTTATGGCTTTATAAGAATATCGGCCGGGATTAGTAGACGCCCCCATTACCAGTGTCTTTTTTAAAGTACTCATAGATTTTTTTATTAAAATTACTCAAAAAGCAGTTGGTATCATTGCTTTTTATCTTTACCCTAACGTTTAAGGCTCATACTTATAATCTGCAGGAAGCATGTCTCCGGCTTTAAGAGTAGCCATGTAGCCTCCAAAACTGATTTCTTCGATAGGACTAAACAGGCCATTATTGTCAATATAAAAATATCCATTTGCCAATTCAAAAGAAGACTGTTCTTTTCCATCATATAGCACAGCATACCTTTCTTTTTTCTTATTCTTAATTATTTCTTTTTTTTCGGTAGCCGCATCAGTAATAAACCCCACAGACTCCGGTGCTTTCGCATCATCTACAGAATAAACCTTTTTATAAGAAAGCGAATCGGTTATTACAAAATGTTTAGCAGGATTAGCAGGCCATCTGTCCACATACAATTGAAACTTTTCCTCAGGCCAGGAATTACCGGCAATAGTTTTCATAAGATGTACCATAGACCCTAAATAGGATTTTTTACGTTTTTTTTCAGCAGAATTATCTTTGGAAATATCAGTAAAAAAAGTAGTCCCGGAATAAAAACTACGATTAATATACAGACGGGAAAGAGTAAGCATATTGTAAGAAACCTGAAAATCTACAAGGTTAAAACTAACATTATACTGCAATCTCCTGTTTTTTATACGAAGAGGTGCTTTACTACTCGCTCTGAGTGTATTATCACTAAGATTGTAAGTAAGCTTAATATCATCCTCATTTTCGATAGTGCAGGATTTCCCTGCCGGAGTAAGCCCAAGAAACTCTTCTCTAAAAACCTTCAGCATTTGTTTTCGGGTAAACGGTAAATTCTTATTAATAACTACCTCGTCTAGAGCAATACTGTTCTCCTTCATTAAGAGCTTAACAGGTTTATTATATGAAAACGGATTATCAAGTACAAAATTCTCAAATCCCATAAAAGTTACCACTAAGGGAGCATTATAAGCAGATGCCGCTTTTATCTGAAAAAAACCTTTTGCATCGGTTGTAGTATTTATTGTTGTTCCATCAAGATAAACAAAAGCAGCTTCAAGAGGTTTATTTTCCAACTCATCATATACATATCCGGTTATAACCTGAGCATTTATAAAGCAACAAAACAAAAGGGCAACAAACAAGTATATTGTTTTTTTCATAGATAGCAGTTTCTGCTAATGTATTAAAATTCTTTTTAAAGAACACACAGCTGCCTTTTACCTCAACTTAGTTTGCGTTTACCTCAAAAAGAATTCTTCCTGAATAAGAATATATACTTTTGACGGTATAATACCACCCCGATTATGATACAGCAAAATCCCGCGCAAATATTTAAGTCGCACACAAGAGGCCTTGCAGAAGACGAAACTCACAGAATGCACGCTACATTCAACATCAATACATTCAATGGTGATTTGAGGCATTCTTTTGGAGCCCTTACTGCATTAAATGACGAAACCCTGGCTGCAAATAAAAAAATAACCAAATCTCTGGCTAACGGCATCACTGCTTTGGTACTGCCCCTGGTAGGCGCAGCCGAATGCACGTTTGAAGGAGGTGGTTCTCATGTTATTGTCCCGGGAGAAGCATTCATCTATCATAAAAACAGCAATGCCGATATAACGATCCGTAATCCTTATGAAGAAAACCTTATAAACTATCTCTATATAAATTTTTCATCGGTTTTACAATCAGAGGTATTATTACCAAAAGGCTTTTTACTCTCACAGGCCGATCTTACGGTTAAAAATACGTTCCATAAGCTTTTTGAATGTTTTCAGAATGGCCTGTCAGCCCAAATGGGCATTTTTAATGGCCGTGCTGAAGTGAGATATAAAACCAGCAATAAGTCAAATGGTGTTTTCGCTTTTGTTATAAGCGGTGCCTTTGAAATACAGGGATGCCTTATTGAAGAACGCGACGGATTAGCACTTTGGGATATCGACGAAATGGAAATGGAAGCACTGTCAGAAAATGCAATACTCCTTCTTATCGAAGCTCCGTTAAACGGATAAACAATTAATTCGACCTCACCTTACTCAAAAAAGGGCTCCTGTTACAGGGAGCCCTTTGCTATTTTTACTTTGATTTAATTTCTTCTACACTTAGCCCTACCGCCAGTGCATTAGGAAGATATGCATGCGTAAATTTATTTTGAACAGTAATCCTGTAATCACCTTTAGCCAGCTTTACCCCTTCTTTAATATTGGTATACAAATCACACATATCACCGGCACATTCCGAAAGGTTATTTCCTGCAGCATCCTTTAGCCGTATGTTTATATAAAGGTTTTCTTTTGCTCCCGAAGGATCTTCTATTGTTACCGCTAACGGAACAGTAGTATACTGTGGTTCATGAATGTGAGAAAACAGCAGCTTAATGTCGCCTGCCGCAACATCTTTTTCCAGCTTGAATTCAAATTCCAGGATATTGGCAGCTCCCCATTGATTATTGGGAAAGTCATTTTTTACCTCGTTAAAGACAACTGTTTTCTGGCATGAAAACATAGTAAACATTATAAGAATGAGAAATGCTTTTTTCATAATCAGCAATTTAGAATTCGTAAGACAGCTTTTGTAACTAAATAATCAGGTGTCTTCGCACTACCAATTTAGCAAAAAAGAGAATAATGAAGTTTTTTACCTCAACATTTCAGGGGTTTACCTCATTTTTTGCGATCCATTCTACAGCAAAAGTATATTTGATAAAAACAAAAGCTACACAAATTATGGAAAGAAAAGTATTTTTAAAGAACAGTCTTGGCTTTTTAGGCATGGCTGTAGCTGTACCCTCCCTGCTTAAAGCAGGAAGCAGCAGCGCCGCGACTACCGATGAAAATTGCACCGTCTCACCTTCGGAAACTGCAGGGCCTTTCCCTACGATCACTCCTTCTTCATGGGTAAGAACCGATATTGTTGACGGACGCACTGGGGTTCCCTTTACCATCAACATTAACATCATGAATAAAAATGCCAATTGCCTTGCTCTCGAAAATGCTATAGTAGACATATGGCATTGTGATAAAGATGGTAATTATTCTGAATATGGCGGTACAGGTATGCAGCAAACCAACTATACTTCTGTCCATTTTTTAAGAGGAAGACAGGTTACTAACAGCGAAGGTGCTGTAAGCTTTACCTCTATATTCCCCGGCTGGTATACCGGCAGGGCTATACACATACACGTACACATCTATAACGGAAGCGGCACATCATTGCTGGTAACACAAATATCTTTCCCGGAAGACAGCAATAGCGCGGTTGTAGCCGTTAATAGCGCTACATCTTACGGTTATACTAAGGGAATGAATGGTTATACCTATAAAGAAAATGACAATGTATTTTCCGACGACAGCAATAATGCCGAGCTGGCAACCGTGAGCGGAAGCATTGAGAATGGTTATGTATTAAACCACACCATATATGTAAGCGGACCTGTATTGAGCATTGGAGAAAACACTAAGCCTCAGTACAAACTGGAGCAAAATTATCCTAACCCATTTACAGATGCCACAACAATCCCTCTGAATCTGGAATATGATTCTGATATAAATATAAGCCTTTATGATCTTACCGGAAGGAAGATACTTACTGCTTTTAACGGGCAAATGAATGCCGGAGTGAATAATTTCACACTTAACCGAAATTCTCTTGCTTCAGGATACTATATCTACAAAGTAAGCATCAGCAACCCGAACGGCAGGTTCGAAGAAAGCAAAAAATTGATAGTACAGTAGGTAGTGCCTACTCTTTTAGTAGTTTATTTTTTTATATTTGAAAGAGAGAAAGTCATTTCTCTCTTTTATTTTTTTACACACACCATTTATGCCTTATCCAAAGATACGCCTTGCTTACCGTTTAATCATAGACAATTCATCGGCTTCTGCCTGGGAGAAGTACATCTTTGAAGATACCTATCGCGAATACCTGATGCAGCATCAGCTTTTTAGCAGCAAAGAAACACCTGCAAACACTTTCAGGGAGCTACTATCTGAAAATCCTAAGGCCGAAAAGCTGCATTTTCTTACCGGTATGGCAGCACAAAACTATATCGCACAGCTTAAGGGCAATTTCTACAGGGTACAGGATGTATTAGGGTCAACTTTTTTCCCATTTGTAAATTACAAGCTCGATATCATCAATACCGACATTACCGACAGTTCTAAGCATAAAATAGGTATAACATTATATTCTCCGTTGCTTACCTACCTCGGAATCGTAAATAACTGTTACCTTGTATCTTTAGAAACCGAGGCAAAACAAGGTTATGAAACCCTTATGTTTTCTATACAACCACAGCTTTCTATTTGTTATTATGAAGATGCTCAAATTAACGATTTAGAAAAACAGCCAACGCCTTAATACTATACCTTTGCCTTAAAAACCAACCACTACTATGGAATTATTCATTTACATTTTTGCAGCCCTTTTTTCAGTTATCAATCCTTTAGGGGCAGTTCCTATTTTTGTGGGGCTCACACAGGATGACAGTATGGGAGAGCGTTCGCGCATATCATTCTGGACTGCTGTAAATGTTTTTATAATACTT
>QFQM01000546.1 GCA_003243255.1 Flavobacterium psychrophilum
CACCACTGGCGCCGGCGGCCACCAGGGCGTCTATGGGCTCGACCGCCTGCAGCGCGCGCACGGCCTGCACGGCGTCGTCAAAGGCCGCGCTGACATGCTCCACACGCACCTGATCGCCCACCGCCAGGGACATGCGCTCCAGCACGCGGCCGATGCGGTGGCGGCCTATGGTGACGACACGGGGCCATGCCGCGCGGGAGGCGGACGGGGTTCCAGGGACAGGGGCCACGACCGATTCATTCATGCAACCGATTATTTCATTCATGCAACATCACGCTGCATGAATCCAGCAGCAGGTTCCGTCCCATCCTTTTGTGAACTAAAAAATTCATTCAGATCAATGGCTTGCAATAACCAGGGTTTACCCTTTATTGCCATGGCATGCAGCTTGCAAACAAGGCCGGCGTTTCAATCATTTCAAGTATTTCCAGGAGACTCCCCATGCACCAGCCATCCCGCCTGCCCCGCCGCACTGCCCTGGCCGCCCTGCTTGCCACCGTGCTGCCGCTGGCCGGCGTGTCGTTTGCCGCGCCTGCCGCCGATGCCTGGCCCACCCGCCCCATCCGCCTGGTGGTGCCGTTCTCCGCAGGCGGCGCCAACGACCTGATGGCCCGCTCGGCCGCCGAAGGTGCGTCGAAAATCCTGGGCCAGCCCGTGGTCATCGACAACCGGCCCGGCGCAGGCGGCACCGTGGGCGCCGACATCGTGGCCAAGGCCCAGCCCGATGGCTACACCCTGCTGGTGAGCGCGGCCGGCGTGATCTCCAACAGCATGATCAAGAAGACCATGCCGTTCAAGGACGATGCGCTGGTGCCCGTGGCCATGATCGGACTGGCGCCTTCGGTGATCGTGGTTCCCAAGAACGCGCCCTACCAGAACCTGCGCGATTTCGTCGAGGCATCGAAGAAGGGCCAGGGCTTCAATTTCGCCACGGCCGGCACGGGCAGCACGCCGCATTTCGTGGCCGAGATGCTGAACGTGAAGTACGGCGCACAGCTGCAGCCCGTGCCCTACAAGAGCGGATCGGAAAGCACGACGGCCGTGCTGGGCGGCCAGGTGGAGGGCACGTCGGAGGCCAGCATCATCGCCCTGCCCCACATCCTCAATGAGGGCAAGTTCAAGGCCCTGGCCACCACCTGGACCCAGCGCATCTCCGCCTATCCGCAACTGTCCACGGCCGTGGAACAGGGCTTTGCCGAGCTGCAGATCGCGCACTGGGCCGGCATCCATGCGCCCAAGGGCACACCGCCCGCCATCCTGGACAAGCTGGCCGCCGCCGTGGACCAGGCCATGAAGGAGCCGGCCACCGTGGAGAAGCTCAAGGGCCTGGGCATCGAGCCCATCGGAGGCACGCGCGCCGAGTTCGTGAAATTCACCGATGCCGAGCGCAAGCGCCTGGGCGAGATCGTCAAGGCCGCGAAGATGCAGGAAAAGTGAGCCGCTCCCGCCACAACCACGGATCCCAACCAAGACAAGACACCATGAATACCCGCCGCAATACCCTCCGCCTGAGCCTGGGGCTGGCCCTGAGCGCCACCGCCGCCGCTGCGGCCCTGCTCGCCGCCCCCGCCACCGCCGTGGCCCAGGGCGCAGATGCCTGGCCCTCGCGCCCCATCAAGCTCATCGTGCCCTATGCGGCCGGCGGCTTTGCCGATACGCGGGCCCGCAAGATCGCCGACAAGATAGGCCAGAGCCTGGGCCAGCCCATCGTGATCGACAACCGCGGCGGCGCAGGCGGCGTGACGGGCACGGATGCCATCGCCAAGGCCACGGACGGCCATACCTTCGGCTTCGGCTCGCCAGGCCCGCTGGTGACCAATCCCATGCTGATGAAAAAGCTGCCCTACAACGCCGCCCGCGACCTGCAGCCCATCA
>QFQM01000547.1 GCA_003243255.1 Flavobacterium psychrophilum
GATTGCGACTATGGTAGAGCAAACCTTACGTCCTGCTGGTGCTAAGATGCTATTGTTTAGTGATGCCTCCGCAAATATTAAAATGGACGACCGAAACCTCCCTCCAGTGCGCTACGTAAGCGATACGGATGTTTCCTATATTCTTGACAATCTTGTGAGTTACTTGCCACCTGGTTACGTTATCCCTGAAGAAATTGCCGACAAAAAAGACAAAATCAAACTGTGTGATGAGATTGTTTCTGCCCTAATTGAACAAATTACTAATAGGATAGCCAGATTTGATGGCGCTGGACTTCTAAATTGGTTAATCAAACTGAACGAGAAATGTATTCAACTAAGAGAGTTTCGCGAAATACTTATTCCTGCCAAGATAGCCTGCTTTAGCGATTTTAAGGCGGAAGTGGACGAATTGATGGATAGCGAACGCAATCTCGTAACTACTGCCCATGCAACCAGAACTTTGATTGAATTTGTTGCAACCGATATACCTACAGGACAAGTATGGCCCAATTTCGATGACATTGATGAACTGTTAGCTCTCACCAACCAACTCACAGAGTGGGGAGCTTTGAGCGAGGCTATGCGCATGGGAATAGATGATCCTAAAATGGGATTGCTGCCATCAGGAAGAATAGGTACAGATAAAACCGTAGAGCGTGAAGCATTTAAACCCTATGCTGTTGCAAAAACTGAAAGCGCAGTATTTAAAAATATAGAGGATTTTGAAAACAATTATGTAGCAGTAAGGAAAACAGGTGAAGCAATTGAAACTGAGGAATCGAAGGCCCTCGATGCTGCCTTCAGCGCAGAGTTTGGCATCACACTGACTATGCTTTCCAAGATCATCGGCACTTTAGTAAACGAAGGTTTTGTCAAGGCTCAATCCTGCATGATAATAGAAGAAGCTGAACTGAAAGATCTGCTTTCAAAGATTGAAGGGATCACTGGTGCTGATATTAATACAGCATTGGACATATTAACCTTGCTCAAAAGGAAGAGCATTGGGACACCCCCGGATGGATATACTCCGCTTGATATTTTCCCCTGGAGATATAACCGCTCGATATCGTATATACGACGCCCCCTTGTTAAATTGGCAAATAACGGAGTAGTCCATTATTACTTTGGATATAGGCATCTTATGCAGTTCATTGATAACCTTTTTTTTCTGCTATTTTCAAGCAAGCTTCCATCTGCAAAGTCGGAAGAGATGAAAAGCTGGCTTGCAGCCGCATCAGGCGATAAGGGTAATCCGTTCAGGGAAGCCGTTAAAAAATGGTTTGAAGATAACTCGGAATATCAAATTATACCGCATGAAGTCCACATTGACAAAGATGCTCCTAAAGGTCATATACAGGCTGACAAACATTATGGCGATATTGATTTGTTTGTGATTGACCATGAGCACCGAATCATTTATCCAATTGAATGTAAAAACATTCATGGCGGTCGAAATGTACACGAAATGAAAGTTGAAATGGATGACTATCTTGGGAGGGATGGCAAGGATAAAAAAGCAAAAATGCGTAAGCATGTCGAACGCAATGATTGGCTGAACTCTCACAAAGAAGCATTGGAAGATCTGGTTCCCAATGCCGAAAATTATACTATCAAATCATTTATTTTAACAGCAGACGAGATTCCACTCGGTTATCTTAAGAAAGACGACCTTCCGTTGCCAGTAAAATCATTCTCCTTTCTGCGAAAGAATGGGTTGTCTTATTTATTAGACTTATAGTAGATAACAAAATAAGCTAAGTCCATTAGCCGAAGATTTTGTCTTCGGCTTTTTTTGGCATGTCCCTTTGGGTCGGGTCATTCCAGGGTACGCTTCGCTTCCGTCCCTCTTTCATCGGGACCGGCTCGTACCTCAC
>QFQM01000548.1 GCA_003243255.1 Flavobacterium psychrophilum
AATCGAGCAATGAAACCAATCTCATTAGCCTCCAGAGCACTGCATTCATGTATTTCGATGAGTTTATCCACATATCTTGTATTTAATTTTACCTTATCGTTTGTCACTGATATGCTTTTTTTCTGAGTCGTTCCCCCAGATTGAACATCTATTACATTTTTAATCGTCATGATGATTCACACTGACCATATAAAACCGGGTCTTGCTGCCTTTAAAGCAGATCTGCGCTTTGCTTCTATCCAGTTTTCAATCTCCGCTAAATCCCACGCAACACTTCGACTCGTCAAAACAATACGCTGAGGAAACTCACCACGTTGTTCCAGGTTATAGATTGTTCGATCAGACAAAGGAATCATGCTGAGTAGGGTCTTACGATTAATTAGGGTCTTATGTGCTAGTTCTTGCATATGTTGGCCTCCTGTTAGTTGCTGAGACCTGACTATGCCAATATTTTTCAGACATTGAATTGGACGTTTAGGCGGATTAGGTTGAGTTTTCAATTTATTTTCAAATTAACAAAGGACAGCTGCCAGCCATTACAAGTAGTTGCTAATAGACTCATTACTTAACCAGTAGTAACATAACCCTGATCTGTATATGGGGGGTGCGGAAAATGGCATATATCGAAAGTGAAAAGAATATAAGTGATCGCTTAGGTATGTACTTTATCTCTGTCTGGGAAGATTGCGATACCTCTGTCGCCGCTGGCATACGGGAATTTCGAGAGCGATGGGCAAACTACACCGTACATTCAAAAAGAAAGGACCCACGAAGCCATTTGAAGGGTATTTCATCCTACGACAAACGAGAAGCGGATAAGCGCCCTATTGGAGAGCTTATCTTAGAGGTTATTGATCCTAGGGTGTCAGCATTTCTTAACTCTCTTCCTGAGAGTCATTTTCAATTCTTTCCTATCCCCTATATGAATATCGCTCACTCCCCCTTACCCTGTTCAAATGATAAATTTACCAGTACTGAAAGCGTCCCTAGTTGTTCGCCTATTAAATATGGTTCTAAATTTAAAGAAGATGCTCCGATAACCAATCTAGTGATGGTTATGGGTATCAAAAATACTCATGATGTTATTAAACAGCAACTAAGGCGTTTTGCAAACACGGAACATCAATATCGACCTATTGATCTTAAGTTTCAAGCAACCGTGGATAATCTGCTTGAGCTTTTATGGCAGCTTCACCTTACACCGACGCGCTTCAAGCAGCACAGTGCAGACACAAAACTTAATGCGCGGCGGAAGCAAACTTTCTGCGAGCTGTGTGGCCAAAGAAATGAACTTGCAGAATATTTCTATAAGCTAGATAACAATATGCTAGAACTGGAAGATGATATAGAAATTCACAACGAACAGAATCCTGATAATCAGAAAAAACTACAACTCAGCCACAGGTATTGTTCTTACCATAAACAGAAACACAAAAATGGCTGCACCTGGAACTCCGCTTACAAGAGTGCTCTGCACTCAAAGGACCAATTCGAGAATGAATTGCAGAGATTGCAACTTCACATAGTCAGAGTCGAAGAACTGAAAGTGATTTCAAAAGATGAACTAGTTGACCTTTATTTCTATCATTTCCTCCAAGATAAATGCGTCACTCAGAAACAAAATGACGCATTTTTCCATTACGTTAGGGATAATTTTAAATACCCAATTTTACTTAAGGGAGAAACAAAAAGACTCATTCATGAAGCAGCCGTTCGCTTGACCGGAGCTGGTAGAACTATTGGAGCTGATGATGTCGGAAAACTGCGAGATATCGCTCGCCATATGGTTGACTTGACCTGCCCCCAGTATTAGATACAACCGTCAGTTAGTAATGTCGGTTTGTTTATCTTCATATTTTTCATTTCGCCACC
>QFQM01000549.1 GCA_003243255.1 Flavobacterium psychrophilum
ATCATCAAGAAACTGGTAAGCTGCTTTAAGATCGAGTTCTACATTGATCACCCTTGTAGGGTTAAGAATTCCCTTCACAAGGTTGGAACTGATCACCACATTCGAGAAAACGAAATCATTCTTGTACGTAGTATCGCTCACGCTTGCCGTCCATAAAAGCTTATTTTGAAAATCAGCTTTTACACTATCATAATTAGCCAGAATAAATTTCCTGAGATTAACCTTGGGGTTCTCATTGACCAATCTAAGCAAATTCCTGGCACCCACCGAATCAGCAATCTTTTTAATAGCATCCTTAAGTAGAGGGTCCAATTGGTTAAATTGAATAGCCGCTGAAGAGTCGGGATTGAAAAAAGCATTCGCTTGCTCGTTCAATTTAATCAACTGATCCCCCTCGGCATTTTTATTGATAAAAGCAGTTAAGTAAGTAAAAACAGTATCATATTCTTTATTCGCCCTGCTGGCTTCATCAAGAAAATATTTCGACACTGTAACATCTCTTCGATTAATGATTGCATACGTTATGCCAGATGAAAAGCCATTAAACTTGTAAGACGAATCAAGCTTGGCAGCAAAAGAGAAGTTCAGGTTACGCAAAGCCTTATTCTTAACATAACTGGTATCTACCAGCAATGAAGAATCGGCTCTCGCCATGATAGCGAAAGGATTGGAAGTAAACTGGATTTCTTTATTCTTACTGGTAAAACGATCGAAAGCCAGTTGAAAGAAACTCTTGAACACATCTTTATAATTGCCTGTAGCCAGGGAATCGGCCGTAATAATATTTGCCTTCTTACCCGATTGCGCCTGAACACGTTGCTGAAGAAGCGCCAGAGCCATAACGGCTATCAATAAAAAAAGTTTGTTCTTCATGCTCATGGCTATTATAAGATGATATAAGATCGATGAATAGGTCCGTTGATTACTTGTGGGGTAGCGGGAGAAGTAGGTACACTAATCTCAATTCTTGCCGATCCTGCACTGGTGCCTACCAGGGCCAGGCCGTCGCCCTTTTTAACATCGGAAAAGAAAATATCCGCACTGCTGGTAATGGATTGCATATTGATCAGTATACCCTTTCGGAAAAGAGAGGCCGTAACCTTCCCTACACCCGAAGTAAAAGTGATATTTACCGTAGCCGCTACAGCCTTGGGCTGCAAAGCCACTAATGCCATACCTTTAGGAGGGACTATAGATGCTGTTTTTGCAGGAGCAGCCTTTTTAGCAGCTTTCTTTGCAGAGGCACCCTTTTTAGCGGATGTGTTTTTCTTTGTTGCCATAACAAGATTATTTATTACCAAAAATACAAGACTACAAATGATACCCTGCCCGTTAAAACACCCATTTGCGATGAGCTAAAACAACACTATACTTAATCCTGTTGTTTATACACAGGTATACATGCATTAAACCCGAACAACAAACACTGTTCTAAAAACTTATGTATATTTAACGCAAAGCTTATCCTTCTACGAACATGATTAAAGCACTCTTCGCCTGCTGTTACCTGATTATAACGCTCAACAGCATGGCTCAATCCCCCACCGGTTCATCATTCGATTTCAATAAAAAGGTTACGGTTGCCCAGCTACGGGAAGATTTGAAAACGCTAAAGGATAGTCTGGAGATCATTCATCCTGCCTTGTACAGGTACGCAAACAAACGGCGATTGGATTCAGCATTCAATGCCGCCGGCAAACTAATTGACAAACCCCTGACCCAGGCCCAATTTTATGGCATCACAGCTCCTATCATCAGCATGATCGGCGACATCCATACCACCATAGAGCCGTCGGATGAAACATTCAATTTCCACAACCTCCTTATTTATCCCTCATCATAAACGAACAGCAGCACTCCGCTGTCAT
>QFQM01000550.1 GCA_003243255.1 Flavobacterium psychrophilum
CCACATACGGAACTGTGTACCACGCTTTGAGTTTACGCGATAGCCAATAGAGATAATCATATCCAGGTTGTAGTGTTCAAGCTCTCTCTTAACCATCCGTTTGCCTTCCTGGCGAACTGTTCGGATTTTCCGAACAGTTGAATCCTGTTCTAACTCGTTGGAAGTGAATATGTTTTTTATGTGTTCGCTTATATTAGCTTTACTAGAGTCGAACAAATCCATAATCTGCGCCTGTGTCAGCCAGACCGTATCATGGTCCAGAACAACATCGATGGCCGTCTGTCCATCCGGCGCCTGATATATAATAACATTTCCCTTTTCCATACTTATTGAATATAGAGAAAGTTAACGCTCTTGTAAACAGTTTGATTAATAGAATTAATAACATTGAAAGATGGAAACACCATTATCACTCCGGTAAATTAGCAAAGTTTATCAAATCATCTATTATTGGGTTAGATAATTGTCCAGCAGGGGGAGCAGAAGTAATAAAAAGGGTCATACTTTAATAGTATGATCCTTTTTCCGTTTATAGCACTGGCTATTGAAGGTATAAAGCTACTCCACCGAGCCAATACTGCTGAGCCCGTTCGTTCCTTCTATCCAATATATGCTGTCATTCCGGTTTCCCGGAAAATTTTGCATCAGATGTTTAGGAAGTTTAGCTCGACATCTTTCGATTTGGTTATCTAAAAAACTTTGAAAAATGGCTGCATTCGAAAAAAAAGACTTGCTTTTTAGCAATTATAAATGGACTGCATATCGAAGCGATGACCCAAAAGTCACGGGCAAACCAGACAGTACCTTACTCAATAGAAATGAAGGGTATGAAATGGTCTATTTTATTAATAGGTATATGATCGACAAGAATTGGAACGAGGTCCGGACGGGACAGAAGATTGAAAAATATCTTAAAGAAAGCGATGAATCCAATAAATCCCATGCCTTTTGGAAAGCTGATCTTGACAAAAATTTCAGTCTATAATATTTAAAGGAGAAATAATAATCACTTTTCAGTTTTATCGGAGTCTATCCTTTGATTTCCCAATAGAAATCTCGTTCAGCATCGCGTAGCTACATCTTTCATCAGTAAAATGAAAACATAGAACGCTATTACATCAAATTTTCGAAGGTCAGCTGGTCCTTCAAAAGTCAAAGGTTACACAAACGCATAACCTTTTGACTTTTTGTGTCGACCACAATCCCAATACTCTGCTTACCAATACTACCCGGTAACTTTTAAATAAGTAATGAGATCGCCTTCAAGAACAACATGAAACTGTAGCACCGCCGGGCTGCCAGGAAATGTACCCGACACCTCCGCAGTAAGTATTCCCTTTGACTCGATCTCCTCGTAGTTCAACGGCTTCATGAAAGATTGATATTCCGAATTGGCCTGTTCAATCCATTGGCGAATTTCCGCGGCGCCGGCATGCGTTTTACCTTCATCATGAACAACAGCTGCAGCAGTAAAACATTTTACATACGCTTTACTATCCAGGTCGTTCTGCGCCTTAACAAGGCTTTGTAGGACATTTGGCAATTTCATCACTGTCGCATTTTATATTGTTGGTATAGTTCCGCCGTCTATTACAAACTCTGACCCACTCAAGTAACTGGCCCTGGGCGAAGCAAGAAACCCAACTAGTTCCGCCACCTCCTCCGTTTCAGCAGATCTTCCGAATGGTATACCGCCTAAAGCATTCATAACACTTTGCCGCGCTTCCTCAATTGTTGAATTTGAGCTCCGGGCTATAAGGGCCAAGAAATCTTTCTCATTCTCCGTTCTAATCCATCCCGGGGAAACCGTCATGACCCGCACCCCTTTTGCAGTTACCTCTTTCGACAAGCCCTTGCTATAATTAATC
>QFQM01000551.1 GCA_003243255.1 Flavobacterium psychrophilum
GCCGCACCTGCTGCTCAAACAAACTCACTACTGTCTGATCCTCCCAGTTAGTAGACCCTCCAAAAATACCATGAACGGAAACTTGCGTCCCTTGTAACGTAGTCAAAATCGGCTCTTCGATAAGCGCCCCATGATCTTCGGTAAGCAGGTACATCAATATTTTTTTAAAGTACTCAGACAGATAATTCAACTCTGTTTCACTATACAAATCTGCCAAGCACGTAATGGAGAACGTCAACTTCCCGCCAGTTCGCATTATTACAAAATCAAAAGCTGTATTACTGTTGTCATACCAGTCAACTAGCGGCTTCTCTACCTTGGTGCTTTGATGTGTGTCATCGTAGATATGAAAATCAACGTAATTGAAGGTGATGTCGAAAATGGAGTTTTTTGGCGACTTCTTTGTATCTATCAAGCTAGTAATCTCCAGAATCGATAGTTTGTCATAGAGTTTGATTTCCCTTAATTGATTACTTACCAGCGATATATAATCATAAGCGTTCACCTGCTGCGGAATTTTCATCCTTAGCGGAACGGTATTTAAAAAGCATCCTAAAATTTTATCACCATCTTCTACTTCAGGGCGACCGTTAGTCACGAGACCTATAGTAACATCATCTGTATTGTTGGTCTGGCGAATGAGTTCGACGAATGCTGCACAATAAATGTCTTTGACGCTTATCTGCAATTTGGTGGCGAGTGCATCCAATGATGCCGATAAACGGTTGTCAATCGTAAACGAAAAATTTTTGATTCGATTGGTTACCGCCTCGGCAGCAGACTTACCGAATGGCAAAGGAGTATGTTTATAATTGTTGAGTGTGGCTTTCCAGTACTCTCTAATGCCTGGAGATTGCTTGCAAGCGAGTTGACCGATGAAAAAGTCCTTATAGGAAGCCTTTAATTCCAAAGGCTTGTACTGATTATTCTCTTTTAATTTGTAATATGTTATGCTTAGTTCAGTCATTAACGATGCATTGCTCCATCCGTCCAGTATGGCATGGTGTGTTACCCATAAGATGCCATATTGCTTGTTAGATAATTTAAACACGGTCATACGCCACAATTCCGGATGGCTTTCTTCAAACGCTGTTTGGCGATCATCATTCAGATGAGCCTCCAGAAAAAGTTTCTGACTCATGGCTTCCAGATGAGAAATATCCGTATACCGAATGGTATCACTATTGACTCCTGAGTGCACGATTTGTAAAGGCTTACCAAAGTCTGTAAGATGGAAGCTTGTTCGTAAAATTTCATGCTTGTTCACCAGTAAATAAAAAGCTCGCTTAAAAGTCTCTAAATCAAATTCTTGTTCTTCAATTTGGTGAAAAGTCTGATCGTGGTACATGCTTGCACTGAAATTCACCACGTTATGGTAAATCATGCCTATCTCTATATCACTCATTGGATATAAATCCACCCAGTCGGATGGGAGTCTACGGGCAAGTACTTCGTCCTGGAGGATGGCTTCCTTGATCTTCAGAACATGGCTGGTCACTTGCGATATTATCTCTGGTAATGATGTAGCTACTGATTTAGCAAGGTATGCAACTAGCTCTTTTATATTCTGATACTTGTATATGTCTTTTATCTCTAGGTGGCTTTCGAACTGTTTGTTAATTGCTGATAGCATTCGTATACCTTTAATTGAGTCGCCACCTATCGCAAAAAAATTGTCAAGAATGCCTATTCGGTCTTTTATCAGTATCTCTTCCCAAATAGCAACCATTTGTTTTTCAGAGATGGTCTGGGCAGCTACGTATTTTAAAGCCTGATGCACGTATTTTAACTCAGGAAGTTTAGATCGATCTACTTTTCCGTTGCTTGTCAGTGGAAAGTGTAGCAGGTGAATAAAGTGGGCTGGTA
>QFQM01000552.1 GCA_003243255.1 Flavobacterium psychrophilum
CCCTCACCGTCTGGTCGGTGTCCTGCTGAGACTGCTAACTTCCTGTTTTTGCTAGTGCTGTCCTGGCACTATCCAATCAGCTGGCGTCCCTGTAACTAGATATCTATTTGATTGAATTTTCTAGATAACTGTTGTTTCTGACTTTACCTTTGGTTCTATAAAGGAACCATAAATCGTAACGGCATGAACCCCTGAAAATAGTCCGTTGGCAAACTGTATCAAAAAATATCAAACCTCTTGGTTCAACTTCCTGATGTCATCTGAACTCATTTCATTGGTCTTCCTTTAACATGTCGATTACGTTAGCTACATACATTAAGTCTTCCGCCTGTTGGAGATTGTTATGAAAAACTGGTCAGTTGAGCATACGAGAGAAGTGAAGAAGTGGCTGGATATAGATACATATCGAGGATTCGAAGAGCTTCCGCTTATACACCTCTACCATGAATTGCTGGCAAGGACATTGTTCTTCAAACCATATCATGAAGAATTTGAAGCAGAAGCGGTCAGACTTTACATTGAGCGGATTTTCAGCGGAAAACCGTTTCTTATTACAGAACAACATCTTGGATACCTCACAAGAGAAGATACCCTTTACCAGCCACCTCACTTCTATCTGACAACAACTGAAAGACTGGCGCAACTCAGTATTGTGGGGCTGCGAAATTCACTTTTCTTCTGGGAGGGTGGTGATGAGTACTCGGTTAACCGTGAATTCCTCGATAGCCCTGTTTCAGAAGCTCTCCCCAAGTTGTTCAGGGATACTGTCATGGTCGAAATCGATCTTGCAAACGGGACAGATGAAGAGATCGCTGAATCACTCAAAGCTGCGCTACCTCAATGGCGTAAAGTACGGGGCATCGAAGCCGATACATCTGATTCGATCAGGTTTGGCTATGGCACCATCAAGAAAATCATCAATTACAGACTCATTCCCATGATTGACATCCTAGTATGGTCAAAATTGCATAAAGTACGTATATCAGAAGACCGCCTTTCCCGCCTGTTGTATACAGATGACGATGATGAGATCAACACTCGCCTGAACCACCAAATCAGGGATACGGACAAACCACTTGCTTTGAAGGCGGCGAGTATACCTTTTATTCGCCAGTTTCATCTGTTCATCAACAAGAACAGCCATTTGAAAAAGATCAGAGTTTCAGAGGTGATGAAAATCTCAGATTCTGACTAAGGCTAACCTCTATTAGCTCTGGCGTTCTCAGCTTCTGTCTCTTTCTTGCTGATTCATTCGTATAATCATTCCCATCAAAACGACACAAGAGGAAGCGACTATGAATCAGCACAATACCCGCCTTATTCGTTTACCAGAGGTTCTCAATCGAACCGGTTATGGTAAAGCCTGGATCTATCACCTAATCAGCAAAGGATGTTTCCCATCACCAGTAAAAATTGGATCTCGTGCAGTTGCTTTCATTGAAAGTGAAGTGGAAGAGTGGATTCAATTAACTATCGAAAATTCAAGAAAGCATGTTGCCTGAAATAAAATTACAGCCTTCTTATTTATGAAGATTAATTCTCATATTTGTAAAGTTTAAATCTTAAAAAAAACCTATATTTAACGTAATTCTTTACGTTTTTTTAGGCGAGGCTATGTGTCATAGGTATTTAAAGGTGGTTTCTTAATATCGGGTATGGATACCCTCTACTAGCCGTACCTGTTTATTTGACGTCAAATAAGTTTTTTCAAGCCATTAATATATATACCAAATAAACTAAAGTCATTGTAAAAAATTTGAATTATTTTGAATTGGAATATATTTAATAAGTGAGAGTGATATTAATTTGTAAAGAATGAGGTCAAAATGGGATATAAAGTAAAGAAATTCATCATGAGTAATGGGG
>QFQM01000553.1 GCA_003243255.1 Flavobacterium psychrophilum
GGCGACGAGAAATTCTTAGTCACTGGATCTCCAGGTGCAATTAAAACCAATGGTTATCACCAAGCGAATGACGGTGGTGATGCTGTGTATATCAAGAGTGGAACAGGAACTCCTGGCGATACAGATGGAATATCGTTTTTCGTCACAAATAATGGTATTAAATTTAACCATATCGGTGGCTATAATTCAGCACAGGCTGGTATTACTGATAGTTTAACTGAAAATCAAGCATCAAAATTAACAAAGCTAGCCTCCCTTGTAGCGGCCAATGGGCAAGGTAAAGTATATTTTAATGTTAATTCACTGCGTGCTGATAATGATTTAATTGGTGTTGACAATATTAGGATGATTGGCAATGGATCGCTCATAAGCAGCAATCCAAATAATCATTATAAGCAAATATTTAAACCAGAAGATAAAATTGATCTAGGAAAAATAAATATATCAGGTGATTTATCTATCTTCCTGAATGCGGCATCTTCTGGTTATAAGCCTAAGGTTGTTTTTGTTGGTGATTCATTGACAATGGGAGGGCACAGAAAAGCAGATAACTATTGGTGGGTTAAAAAGCTTCAGTATGCAATTAATGATATAGTTTCATGCGATTTTTATAATCGAGGCATTGCGGGGCTTTCTATTGAGGATTTTATTACAAAACCAAATGTTGATGCTTCATATCATGCGCCATATGAACAGCCGTGGTTTAACCCTTCATCACCAAATACTTGGGCTGACTACGTAGAAGAGCTAAGCCCAACATTGATTTTTATGGCGTTTGGTATGAATAATCCTAACGCACAGGATTATCAAAAGATACTAAATGCAAGAAACAGGATCGCATCGTTTTCCAGTAAGGCCACAGTAGTGTGGGTTACATCACCAATGCGAACAACTTCGCTAACCGCTGAAAATTCAGGGGTTAGGTTTGGAACATACCCAGATAATGAATACAGTAACAACTCTGCTATCTCAACAAGATTAATAGCTGAGAGATTTGGAGATGCAGTAATAGATGTAAATCGCATGTCTAACATTGTGATGAATGGGATAGATCCACTTCAAAGTAGAATGGATAGATGGGCTGGGTTATATCGTGATAGTACGTACAAATTTAACGACGCAACAAAAATTGTTGGTGGTGGTTCATCTGACATGTCAATTATATTGAGCGATGCTTCACCAGTAATAACTAACGAAATGTTCAGAGATGCAACTGTTGAATTTATAATGCCTGCAGCTATCTCAAACTTCACAGCAATTAAAATCTCATTCCGTAAAGACCATAATAGTAATTCAGAGGTGTTGTTCCAGATAGAACCCGCTGAAATAGGATTGTATTCTCTTAAAGACAACACCACTCAAAAGATTGGTTCATGGTCTGCAAGTCCGTTGGGTAAAACATTGCGTCTTGAGGTTGTTGGTTCTACTGCGCGTTTGTTTGTAAATGAATCTAATGCGATAGAGGAAAGCGTAAAGGAATCAACATTTTTAGCACCTGTATCTTTCCTGGGGTTAAGTTCGACCAACGCAACACTTACAAACGTTGTCATTAATGCAACAACTGTCAGGGATTATGCTAAACAAATACCAATTCTCACTCCAGATCAGGTATTTAATGTTGCTTATGGGGATGGCGGTAATGGTGTTAATCACCCGAATAATAATGGCGAGAAGGCCATTTATGACGCAGCATGTAAAGAATTTGCTGGTTCATTATTTAAAAGCACCATAAATACTCAAATCCTCACATTAAAATCAGGAATGACAGGTTCGATTACAGTATCAAACAGAAACGGAGTTAATATTTTAACCATTGTCAACATGGGGGGGGAAGCAACATCATCTGATGATATAGCCTCACTG
>QFQM01000554.1 GCA_003243255.1 Flavobacterium psychrophilum
AATCGGAATCTGCACGTCCTGATAAGTCATCATTTGCTGGTTAACTTGCATTCTGAGTCTCCTGTTTATTCGTTAACTCTTCAGCCAGTGTTGAAATAACAGCATTCATAAAATCCACGCCAAGCGGTGTTAGCTTGTTTATTCCGGTGCAATTTGAATAATGATTTGAAATTAATATTTCAGCTTCGGCTCGTTTATGGTTTTCATGAATCATTGTTTCGAAAAACTTTATTAATGACTTTGTTAAAATGTCGCTATCCAGTTCGACAGGGAGTTTTGTTCCATCATCCATGTCAACTATCTGAAAATAATTACCGGTCCTTCTTTTCAGTGATGCCAGTTTTGCCTGTACGAGTCGGCGGCGACGGTTCTCAATCAATATGTTCATGATTACCGCCCGTAAGCTTTGCGCAGATAAAGGTTTGCGATATGCAGATAGCTATTGCCATAAGAGGCAAAGAGCTTTGCTGTTTTATGTGCCGCTTTATCTCTCAGAAAAGTCATTATTGCCCCCCACCTTGGATGTATTCTCCATGGTCATTTGAGTCATGAAGCAAAGCTCATTAAGTAACGAGGTGAATCTTCCTGCTACCTTCACATCTGTGCGCGTGATTGCTGACATCAGTAACTGAGTAAATTCAGCACGCAGCTCATGTGCGTATTTATTTGCGCACTCTGCTGTTTTGTGCGCTTTATTTATGTAAAGAATGTCGTCATCTTGATTAACTGAATGGACCTTGTTATTTAACACTTTACTTTTGACGGTAATATTCATCTGCATTTCCTTAGGGTGAGTGATGCCACACCAGTCAAGGCGTTAATTATTTATTTGCTAATTACGAGTTTATTTTTTCAGATTTTTTGCTGATTACTTCTTGTAGCTCTGCAAGCTTTTCAAAAACGATAGTCAGCGTTCCGATTGCAGATAATTCCTGCGGAATGCAATCCATCGCATTACAAACCGCCATTTTGCAGTTTCCGGCTTCAGTAGCCCATGAGTTAAGCACAGTGGGCGTTAATCTCTGGTTCACTCCTGCGGATGAATTATTGACAATAGCGTTCTGGGTAAAACCTTTCGGTGGTAGCATAGCGATGTATTCATTAACACCTTCCAACGATTTCTGCATTGAGCGAATAAGGCAAGCAATTGCATTATCTGCTTCTGGCGGCAATTCATTGATGCGGTAAATAACCTCAAGTAACGAGGTGTTTTCTACAATATCAGCTGCGACATTTTCGAGAATTTCAACTTGGGTTTTCATTTTCTATTCTCCATCTCGTTAGCATGGGCTGCTTCTGCGTATTGCTTGGCCAGAATAAAAATGCAATCACCAAGGTCTGAATGGTCTTCTCCATCGGTAACCGAAATAATTAACCCCGCTTCAATCATCACCGCTATCTGATGAAAAGCGGTTTCCGGTTCGAGGGTGAGGCCTTTAAAGGTTTTCATTCATTTGTTCTCCGGCCATTCATGACCAATCTCGCGGTTTATAACAGAAAGATTTGCCCTTAACTTATCGATACAAATTCTGATTAGTGCTGCTGGTTTATATTCAACATCTTTATCAGATTCTACGTACTCAAGTGCATTGATTACTCGATCAATATCCTTCGCAACTTTGTGGATGCTACCGTTATCGGAAAACGCTTGTTCTGCATTCATTTCATTGGCTCCGTTGTCTGTCGATGAAGTGAATTTAGCAAAATGGTAAATCCTGCGCAATGGGTAAATGCTAAATTATTTACTTTTGCGTTTATGTATTTGATAAATAATATGATTAATTTAACTTTATTGTTTCGTAGACATAAAAAAAACCGACCATCGGGTCGGTTGGAGAAGGGGGTATGGATGGGGCTT
>QFQM01000107.1 GCA_003243255.1 Flavobacterium psychrophilum
TAAAGGTAGGTAATTTTAACATTCAATAAGCAAAAGGCTGTATTTCTTGTCATAGGTTAAGATTAAGTATCAGAACCTTATGACATCATTTTGAGGGGTTATTATTTTATGCTTATTTTGCATATATTATACCATTTTCATGAATCAGCCCATAAACTTATCTTTTCCTGACAAAATTTCACTTACCGTAAAAAGGGAAGATTTGCTTCATCCGCACATTTCCGGAAATAAGTTCCGAAAACTCAAATACAATATCATCGAAGCAAAAGATCTTGGCAAGACAAGCCTGCTCACTTTTGGTGGGGCATTTTCCAACCATATTGCGGCAACGGCTGCGGCAGGGAAAGAATGCAGGTTTGCTACCATAGGTGTCATAAGAGGAGAGGAGCTGGTTAATAAAATTGGGGATAACCCAACGCTGACCTTTGCGCAGGAGTGCGGTATGAAGTTTAAATTTGTAACAAGGGATGATTATCGCCTTAAAGCTGAACCTGAGTTTGTTAAAAAAATGCAGGATGAGTTTGGAGATTTTTATCTTGTTCCTGAAGGAGGAACGAATGAACTTGCCGTAAAGGGCTGTGAAGAGATTTTAACGCCTGAAGATGATCGGTTTACCCACATTGCGTGTGCTGTAGGTACAGGAGGAACAATTTCCGGGCTGATACGTTCCGTCAAAGCACAGCAACAGGTGTTAGGATTTCCGGCTCTTAAAGGTGAGGGATTGTTGGATGATATTTGTAAATTTGCCCCGCAGGGAAACTGGCAGTTGGTGACAGATTATCATTTTGGAGGCTATGGTAAAGTAACAGAGGAACTTATCACTTTTATAAATGATTTTTTTGACAGAACCGGCATACCACTGGATCCTGTTTATACGGGAAAGCTGTTTTTTGGCGTTATAGATTTAATCCATAAAGGCTATTTTCCTGAAAATTCCAATATACTGCTTATCCATACGGGTGGATTGCAGGGTATAGCCGGAATGAATAAGGAATTGTTGAGAAAGAAACTACCCATAATTAAAACCTGAGATATGTTAAAAAGAATTCTGGCTTTAACTGTACTATGCTTCTTTTTGTTAAGTTGCGGATCGTCTAAATCACGAGTGCAAACCACAAAAAACGGTACAGCCAAAACAAGAACTACAAGAAACACCAAACCTGCCATAAGAACCACTACAGGTACGGCTTCATCTTCTTCAACCAAAAAAACGGAAACGCTTGAGTCTACCTCAAAAACCGTAGTATATGCTGAAGTTGTAAAAGCGTACATTCAGGATTTTAAAGAAACAGCTAAAAATAATATGCGCCGTCATGGCATTCCTGCCAGTATCATTCTGGCACAGGGAATCCTTGAGTCGGGTGCAGGAAGAGGTACGCTATGCATCTCTGCCAATAACCATTTTGGAATTAAATGCCATTCTGACTGGACAGGTGAGAAAGTATATCACGATGATGATTCTGAACAGGAATGTTTCCGCAAGTATAAAGA
The DNA here is from genome assembly GCA_003243255.1 of Flavobacterium psychrophilum. The sequence goes on from QFQM01000107.1 coordinate 1,492, forward strand.
CCCGGCAGATTCATATGATGACCATGCTGTTTTCCTGACAAGCAGAAAACGCTATGCATCACTCTTCGATCTTGATAAAGACGATTACGAAGGATGGGCTCATGGACTTAAAGCAGCGGGTTATGCGACCGATCCTAAATATCCGGCAAAGCTTATCGGCCTTATCGAAAATTATGGCCTTGCCCAATATGATGCTGAGGTGCTTAACAAGAAGTATGAGGCAAAGCCTAAAACTACGGCTCCGGTTGCAGCTACAACTCCTGCACCTGCCGCAGCATCAACCCCTAAATATGGTACATATACTGTAGAAAAGGGTGATACACTTTATTCTATATCGAAAAAACACAATCTTACAGTAGACCAGCTAATGCAGCTTAACGATATGTCGAGTAATGCATTGTCAATAGGTCAGGTATTAAAAGTTAAATAAATATGTTATATCAAAGAAGCAGCCAGCTGTTTGCTGAAGCAGAACAGGTTATTCCGGGCGGCGTAAATTCTCCTGTACGTGCTTTTAAGGCAGTAGGGGGAACTCCAATTTTTATTAAAGAAGCTAAAGGAGCCTACATTTATGATGAGGACGGCAATAAGCTTATAGATTATATCAACTCATGGGGGCCAATGATTCTGGGGCATGCCTATGAACCTGTAGTGAATGCAGTAATTGACAGGGCTAAGAAAGGAACATCTTTCGGAACGCCAACCGCTCTGGAAACCGAGATTGCTAAACTGGCGGTATCTATGGTGCCTAATATCGATAAGATTCGTTTTGTAAATTCCGGGACTGAGGCTTGTATGAGCGCTATCCGTCTTGCAAGGGGATTTACCAAGCGTGATAAAATCATAAAATTTGCCGGCTGTTACCACGGGCATTCTGATTCTTTCCTTATTCAGGCAGGGAGCGGAGCTGTAACTTTTGGTACGCCTAACAGCCCGGGTGTAACAAAGGGAACTGCAAAAGATACTTTGCTTGCTACTTATAACGACCTGCAAAATGTCACTGAGCTTTTTACAGCCAATAAAAATGAGATTGCTGCTATAATCATTGAACCTGTTGCAGGAAATATGGGGTGTGTTCCTCCTGTAGAGGGCTTTTTAGAAGGTTTAAGGAAGCTTTGTGATGAGAACGGCACCTTATTGATATTTGATGAGGTTATGACAGGATTCAGGCTTGCAAAAGGCGGAGCGCAGGAGCTTTTTAATATCAAGGCTGATATTGTTGCTTTTGGTAAAGTTATTGGCGGAGGATTACCGGTAGGCGCATTTGCGGCACGCAATGAGATAATGAACTATCTTGCACCGCTTGGGCCGGTTTACCAGGCTGGAACATTATCAGGAAATCCGTTAGCAATGGCTGCCGGACTTGAAATGCTGAAAGCACTCAACAATGACAGCGGCATATTTACAAGGCTTGAAGAAAAGACCGCTTACCTTGAAACGGGTATTCGCCAGAAACTTGATGGAGCTGGTGTAGTATATACTATAAACAGAAGAGGTTCTATGATATCGGTACATTTTGATGCGGCTCCTGTAACCGATTTCAAATCGGCAGGGAAAGGTGATAATGAGACTTTTAAGAAGTTTTTCCACGGCCTGCTGAAAGAAGGGGTATATATTGCTCCTTCGGCGTATGAGACCTGGTTTATTACCGATGCACTTACTTATGAAGATATTGATGCTACAATTGCGGCAATTGGAAACGTGGCTGCAACATTATAAAAAAGCTAATAGTTTAAATGAAAAAAGCTTCCGCATCGCGGAAGCTTTTTTTGTTATGTTCTCTCACTATTAATGAGTAAGTATGTTCATTAATTGAGTGTTACCTTCAATTTTTGAAATTTGTGAAGGATCAAGGTACGATTTCATTTGTGCCTCAACGTAGTCTGAAAGTACAGCTTTGCGCTCGTCGCTAAGGTTTTGAGCGAAATCCTTATGCTTTTGCTCGAAAAGTGATTTTAATTTTACTTTTTGATCTGGAGTAAGTTTTACAAACTCAGATAGTGTATTAACGTCTTTAAAAGCAGCATCGCTAAAAGCGGCCTGTTTGCTTAATGCTTCGGTATTAGCAGCAGGTCTTGTAGCTACTGCTTTTTTCTGTTGTGCATTAGCGTTAAGCCCGAAAGCAAGCATCACAACGAAAAGTGCAATTATTCTTTTCATAATTTAAAGTTTTTGGTAGAAAGTTTATGTTTATATAACCTCAAATCTAATTAATTTGATTATTAACACAAAACTTTACACAAAAAAATTACCTTCTGTTATGAATTTTGTGTTTTCTTTCGTTTTTTCTCAAATTGTGATGCCTTTCCATTTTCAGCTTTTCGAATTTAATAAACTGATCATCTGAAAGAATCTTCTTCATCTGGCGGTTCATTGCAATCCTGTCATCAAGCATTTTATTTCTCATGGCAAAGCGTTCATCACCGGTTAGTTTTTTGCCCGTCGGCCTGTCGGCCATGTGTTGCCTTCTGAATTCGGCACGTTGTTTTCCCTGTTCAATAAGCAGCTGTTTAAGATCTTTCTGCTGTTTTTCGTTTAGGTCTAATGCCAGCGTCATTTTTTTAGACTGTAATTCGGCTCTCTGTTCCGGTTTAAGTGGTTCCGGTCTTTCATTTCTTTGTTGTGCATTAGCTCCTACACTCATTGTCATTGCCATTGCTAAAATCCACATTTTCATAATTTATAATTTTTTAAAGTTATAACCGTAAGACTTTTAGTGGATTAAAAGGTTTAATTTTTTTAACTGTTAAACTTTTTAATTAACATTTCGGACTCTATCTTTGCAAAGTGAAAAAAGCACTATTCATAGTAATTGCAGTAATGTTGCTGAAACCGGTAATGCCTGTTTTGGATTACATTGTTAACTATGATTATATCGCTAAAGAGCTTTGTGAAAACAAAGCAAAACCACAAATGCACTGTAACGGTAAGTGTCACCTTATGAAAGAACTTGCCAAAGCAGCCGAGGAGCAAAAACAGGAATCTGAAAGAAAATCGGCGCAGCAAAATGCGGAGGTTTTATTCTGCCAGAACGTAGAAGATTTTAAGTTCTCTCCATCATTAGTAATTCCATTTGCAAAAAACGAAACTGTTTATAATAATCAGTACGTGCACAGTGCTGCTGTTTCATTTTTTCACCCGCCGGCGTTTATTTCTTAAAGTTATTTACTGAATATGTTGTACTGCTTTTGCGGTATGCATATGTTTTATCTATCCTGACGGCCAATGCCATTGGGTGTTCTAATCATATACTTTAAAAATAAACCAAATGAAATCTTATATTAAATTTTTTGCGGCTGTAGCGGCTGCAGCAAGTCTTTTTGTATCATGCAGTAACAGCGATGATACTGCAATTGTTGAAGGTACTCATGGTGATGCCGAACTGTTTTTTGATAACGGTGTTGCAGGAGATGCGCTTATAATTGGAAGTACATACACTAATTCTAACGGTGAATCGCTGACTATCGATCGCCTTAATTATATCATCAGCAATATTGTGCTGATAAAAGAAGACGAAACTGAATTTGTTTACCCAAAAGAGGAAAGCTATTTTGTTATTAACCATGCTGATGGATTGCAGACGATACATCTTGAAGGTGTAGAGGCAGGAGATTATAAAAAAGTGCGTTTCGGTATCGGGGTAGATCAGCAACGTTACCTTCAGGGCGAAACAGCACAGCAGAGCTTTTGGGATCTGGCGGCTGCCAATGACCTTACATGGACATGGTCTACAGGTTACCGTTTTATAAACTTCGAAGGAACATTTACTACGGCTGCTGATGCAGAATCAAAGCCATTCCAGGTGCACCAGGGGAGTAATACTGCTACGGATAATTATCGTGAAGTTACCCTTGATTTGCCTACAACTGCAAGAGTAAGAGAAGGTGAGCAGCCAAGCATTCACATTAAGACCGATGTAAACGTGTTGCTTGATGGTGATACTAAAATAAAATTGCAGGATAATCTTAATGGTGCCGGTACGGCGGCTGCAATTATGGGAGGGCAGAACCTGATTGATATTGCCGCAAATTCACTGAAGATGTTTACAGTTGACCACGTGCACAATGGTTCAGGAAGCCATCATGAGTAGCTTTCAAAGACTTTTCTTAGCGTGTTTGCTGACTCTTATATTGGTTTCCTGTAATGATAATAGCGATCAGTACGAGGAAATCAATGAAAAGCTCACGTTGAACCTACCGTCTAATTTCCCGCCAATGGTGCAGGATGTGTCGTATAATCCTCCTACCCAAAAAGGTTTTGAACTTGGCCGGAAGCTTTTTTATGATGGAAGGCTTTCGGCAGATAATACGATTTCATGCTCTTTTTGCCATGAACAGACAACGGCTTTTACGCATCATGGGCACCAGTTGAGTCATGGTATTAATGATTTGGAGGGCATTCGGAATGCTCCTGCCGTACAGAATATGGCTTTTCAGAGTGAGTATTTTTATGACGGAGCATCAAACAGTATCGAAATGCTATCTATTGCGCCCATACACAATCCGGTGGAAATGAATGAAACGCTTGAAGGGATTGTCAATAAGCTGAAGCAGGATAAAGAGTATGTAAAGCTTTTTGGACAGGCATTCGAAGATAAACAGATTTCCTCAGGTAATGTGCTTAAAGCGCTTGCACAGTTTATGACGATGATGGTTTCAGCGAATTCCAGATACGATAAGTATGTGCGTAACGAAGGTGGAAGTCTAACCCAACAGGAATTGCAGGGGATGCAGTTGTTTCAGCAAAAATGTGCTTCATGCCATAAAACCGATTTGTTTACGGATAGTGCATTCAGGAATAATGGATTACCTCCAAATCCCAACCTAAACGATAAGGGCAGGGAAGTGGTGACAGGTTTTGTAACCGACAGGTACAAGTTTAAAGTGCCGAGCCTGAGGAATGTTGCGCTCACTGCACCTTATATGCATGATGGCCGTTTTGGGTCACTGGAGTCAGTGCTGAATCATTATTCAAACGGAGTAAGGCAGAATGAAACGCTTGATCCGATACTTAATCAAAATGGGGTTTTGGGTATTGCTCTAACGCAGGCAGAAAAGGACGCTATTATCGCTTTTCTTAAAACCCTGACAGATGAAGAGTATATTGCTAACCCTTTGTTCTATTATAAAACTTAAAATGAAAAAATATATACTAATTGTGTTGTTGGCATGTCAAAGTTTGCTTGCCAGCAATGGTAAAGATACACTCGACCTGAATTACAGAAAATATGTTCCAGTGTATGAGTTTGAAGATTTTTGCGATGCCTGTGGCTGCTCGGCGAGTGGTGGAGGTATGGGTTTCAGCTCAATGCTGAACCAAAACTTTGTCGGCCTGCGCTATATGTATCAAAGTTATACAAGCCGTGAGGGTATATTCAATAATTCTCCCTGGATAGATGAGAACTTTAATACAATACAGGCGTGGGCAAGGATTCCGGTTTTTAAGAATTTTCAGGTATCGGCGTTAGTTCCGTATCATTTCAATAATCGTACGCCTTCTACAGGAAAACAAACGATAGAGGGTATCGGGGATATTACTGTACTTGGCTTGTATACAGTATACCAAACTCGCAAGGATAGTACACTGTTTGTACATACACTACAGGCAGGTGCGGGTGTTAAAGCACCAACAGGTAAATATAACAGTGCGAATAATGGCAGTGTGAATCCGAGCTTTCAGTTAGGGACCGGGGTATGGGATTATATGCTTGCTACAGAATATGTTGTTAAGCACAAGCAATGGGGTCTCAACACTATGCTGAATTATATTTTTAAAACAGAAAATGATGAGCATTACCAGTTTGGTGACCAGTTTAATTATGCCGGAACTTTATTTTATGTTGTGGAGAAAGATAAGTTTACCCTTGTTCCTCAGGCAGGTATTGCAGGAGAGGTATATGCAACAAACAGGCAATATGGAGAAGATGTGCCTAATACAAAAGGAGATATTCTTTTTGGACGTGCCGGACTCGAAGTAGGTAGTGGTAAATTTTCGGTAGGTGTTAATGGTATGTTGCCGATAAACCAAAATCTTACAGGAGGAAAAGTAGAGGCTAATTACAGACTTTCAGTAAATCTCAACTATAGTCTGTAAAGGTATAGCAGTATAAAATCCGGACACTGTAAACTGTCCGGATTTTTTTTGCTGCTATAATATAGTCTCGTAATATGGGATTGGTATTTTCTTACTTTTGTACTCATTATTAGTATACTTAAGTATACGATCAGATCTTTATGAGAATTACGACTAAAATTTCAACAAAAAAGGGTAAGACTGTAATTTCCAGGAAGCTGGAAATGCCTTCGTCCGGGAAAGACGAAAGGAATATTATGCTTACAAGCCATGAAATAAGTCCTAAGAAAAGCATATTGCAGAACATAGAAAAGATAGTAATGTATGTGCTTATATTGCTTCTTGCGGTACACCTGATACGTCAGGATGCTTTAGAGGCATTTGCCGGAACTGCAAGCACCTATTCTTTAGTAGATGATATGCAGACGGTGGTGCTTATATTTTGCAGTATTGTAGCACTTTATTATAGTCTCTCTGCTAAAGTGGGAAGCTTTCAGAGTATATTTAATATCCTTTTTGGGATATCATCCTTTTTGCTTTTGCTGGAGCAGGGAACTTTCTTTTCTGACGAATACGATTATGTCATATGTATTCTTGCTATTGTAGGTATTATGTTTTTTACAGGACTTCAAGGGTATAGATACAGGAAAACCATGCCTGAAGATTTTCAAATGTATTTTAAGACACAGAGCTGTATTTATACTTTTTTAGCATTGCTTGCATCGCTTGTTTTACCCTATCTGTTTAATGATGATGCCTTTGTTCAGGTACAGATAAATGATGTATGCATAAGTCTTGGCGACAAGATTACCCTCTATCTTCAGTTATTAGGAAATGTGTTGCTTTTGTTTGCTATAGCAGAGCTTGCCATCAAAGTAAGGCGGCTGAATATTATAGATGATATCTTCAATTAAAAAAATAAAGGCTCCCAACGGGAGTCTTTATTTTTTAATATATGCTAAGGAAAATTATCCTTTGTATTCAACGGTTTTAGATTCGCCTTCTACGGTTACTTTTACAAGTCCGTGTTTTGAAAGCCCTTTCATGGCTGCATCCCATTTTTTGCCGCTTAATCCAGCCTGTGTTTTAAGCGCATCAAGAGCAAGCTGGCCGGCTGCTTTAAGCAATTCAGCTACAGCTTTTTCGTCTTCAGTAAGCTCTGGGCCTTTTTTCTCCGGACGCATCTGAGGGAAGAATAATACCTCCTGTATAGATGGATTGTTGGTAAGGAACATGATAAGCCTGTCCATACCGATACCTAATCCTGATGTTGGAGGCATACCATATTCAAGAGCCCTAAGGAAATCGTTGTCAATAAATTGAGCTGCTTCAACGTCGCCACGCTCAGAAAGTTTAAGCTGCGCTTCAAAACGCTCTCTCTGGTCGATAGGGTCGTTAAGCTCTGAATATGCGTTAGCGATCTCTTTACCACAAACCATAAGTTCAAAACGCTCAGTAAGTTCCGGGTTATCACGGTGCTCTTTACAAAGCGGACTCATCTCTTTTGGATAATCGGTAATGAAAGTTGGCTGTATGAAGTTACCCTCACATTTTTCACCAAATATCTCATCGATAAGCTTGCCTTTACCCATGGTATCATCTACTGCAATGCCCATGCCTTTGGCTGCTTCGTATAATTCTTCTTCCGTTTTGCCTGTAATATCAAAACCAGTAAATTGTTTGATGGCATCAGTCATCGTTACACGCGCATAAGGAGCTTTAAAGCTTACCTGGTGCTCACCAAAAGTTGCCTCAGGAGTTCCGTTTACGGCTATTGCGCAATGCTCAAGCAGGTTTTCGGTAAACTCCATCATCCAGTTGTAGTCTTTGTAGGCTACATATATTTCCATTGCGGTAAATTCAGGGTTGTGTGTCCTGTCCATACCTTCATTACGGAAGTTCTTAGAGAATTCATAAACACCATCAAAACCACCTACTATAAGCCTTTTCAGGTAAAGCTCATTAGCAATCCTCATGTATAGCGGAATGTCAAGGCTGTTGTGGTGCGTGATGAATGGCCTGGCCGATGCACCACCCGGAATAGATTGTAATATAGGTGTTTCTACTTCAAAATAGCCTTTGTCGTTGAAGAAGCCTCGCATTGCGTTGAACAATTTTGTTCTCTTAACGAATACTTCTTTAACCTGCGGATTTACCACAAGGTCTACATAACGCTGGCGGTAACGAAGCTCAGGGTCGCTAAAGCTGTCAAACACATTTCCGTCAGCATCCGTTTTAGGCATAGGAAGCGGACGAAGTGTTTTGCTTAAAAGCGTAAGTTCTTTTACACGGATTGATTTTTCACCAACCTGAGTTGTAAAAAGCTCACCTTTAACGCCAACAAAGTCACCAAGGTCGATAAGTTTCTTAAAGACTTCTGTATACAGGGTTTTGTCTTCACCCGGACAAATTTCGTCACGGTTGATATAAACCTGAACACGTCCTTCACTGTCCTGAAGCTGCGCGAAAGCAGCCTTACCCTGATCGCGGATAGACATTAAACGACCGGCAACTACTACCTGTTTACTTTCAGAGAAATCGTTCTTTACCTGCTTAGATGTATGATCTACAGGATAAAGGTTTGCGGGATACGGATTGATGCCGAGTTTTCTCAGCGCATCCAGTTTTTCTCTACGAATGATTTCTTGTTCTGAAAGCTGCATGATTTATAATGTTTTTAAGCCCGCAAAGATAATGATTCTTAACAAATAATCAATTTGCAGCTAAGGCTTTCTTAAAGCTTTATAAACTATACTTTATTGTATCTTTGACACACAAAATTAATTTTACCAACACCAATGAAAACAAAATTATTTAGCGCTTTAATGCTGCTTCTCCTTGTATTTGCAACCTCATGTAATTTTACCGAAAATATTACTATAAATCCTGATGGTTCGGGAAATATGACCATGGCTATGGATGGTTCGTCTCTTATGGCTATGGCTGGAGAGGAAATTTCTGGCGAAACAGGAGGTAAAAGAATGGACACCATAATGGATTTTAAAGAGCTTTTGAAAGAAAAGAAAGATAGTATTGCCAAGATGCCTGAGCAGGAAAGAAAAATGCTTGAAGCAATGGGTAATATGAAAATTAAAATGCTGATGGATCCGGCTACTTCTGAATTAAAATTTGATATGATTACAGATTTTAAAAAGATTGATGAGCTTCAGGATATGATGAAGATGATGAATGAAATTCAGAATAAGAATAAAAAAGGTTTAGGTGCTGCCGGTGGTATGATGAATAATAATTCCACGGTTAAATATTCTTATGATGGTAAAAAATTCATCAGGAAAGTTGAAATTCCTGAAGGATTAGAGAAGCTTCCGGATAGTCTTTCTATGTATGCTGATATGATGGGCGCGTCGGAATATGTGCTGAAATATAGTTTTCCTAAAAAAATAAAGTCTGTTTCAGATAAGAAAGCAGTTATTGGCCAGGACGGTAAATCACTTACTCTGACATATTCGTTCTCGGATTATCTGGCAGATCCTAAAAAGATGAGCCTTGAGGTTGAATTTGCAAAATAGAAGTTTTATACTATAATCTTTTAAAACAGGCTCCGGCCTGTTTTTTTATGAATTGGTTAAAATGTTTTTGCAGGCAATAAGTTTCGTAAATTTGTATTGCGATTTTAGCAATAATGAAAATGAATAAGAAAGTGTTGTTTTCTGATCTGGGCATCAGGGACTATAAAGAGACGTGGGAATTTCAGGAAAAATTATTTCAGGAAATTTTAGATATAAAAATAAGGAACAGGAGGGAAGAGCTTTCCTTAGAAACACCTAACCATCTTTTGTTTGTAGAGCATCCTCATGTTTATACGCTTGGTAAAAGCGGGGATATTGAGAACCTGCTTATTAATGAAAAGCAGCTTGAGGCAAAAGGAGCAACTTTTTATAAAATAAACAGGGGAGGTGATATTACCTATCATGGCCCTGGTCAACTGGTAGGTTATCCTATACTTGATCTTGAGAACTTTTTTACGGATATCCATAAATACCTCCGTTTTCTTGAGGAGGTCATAATTAAAGTTTTGGCCGACTATGGAGTAAATGGGACAAGAAGTGAAGGAGAGACCGGGGTATGGCTAGATGTAGGGACACCATTTGCCAGAAAAATATGTGCTATGGGTGTAAGGGCATCACGATGGGTAACCATGCACGGATTTGCGCTTAACGTAAATGCCGATATGGGCTATTTTGATAATATTATCCCGTGTGGTATTCGTGGTAAAATGGTAGCAAGCCTCAATGCTGAACTTGGTGTGGAAAAAGTTGACGAGGAAGAAGTGAAGCAAAAAGTGCTTAACTATTTCGCAGCGCTTTTTGAAGCTGAAATTATTCTTAACGAAAAAGAGATTTTACACCTATAATATATATAGGAGTAGTTATAGCCCGAAATCCATTTCGAGTTGTTCCGGTAAAAGGCGGAAGGATTTACGGTGGTATTTTGTGATTCCGTATTTTTTTATGGCTTCCCTGTGTTCTACGGTTGGGTAACCCTTATTCTTTTTCCAGTTGTACATTGGGTATTCTTCATGAATCATGTTCATGTAATCATCGCGATATGTTTTGGCAAGAATCGATGCTGCTGCAATGCTTAGGTATTTGCTGTCTCCTTTTACAATGCAGCTGTGCGGAATATTGTTAACGGGTTTAAAACGGTTTCCGTCTACTATAATATAATTTGGGGTAGGTGTCAGGTTTTTGATGCATTCCTGCATTGCCCTGATGGAAGCGTTAAGAATGTTTATCTCGTCTATAATTTCCGGCTCGATATTTATTACATGATGACAAACTGCTTTTTCGAGTATTAGAGGGCGAAGGTGTTCGCGTATTTTTTCTGAGAGCTGTTTCGAGTCGTTAAGCAGTTCCAGTTCAAAATCTTCAGGTAATATAACAGCAGCTGCCGTAACCGGGCCTGCAAGACACCCGCGTCCGGCTTCGTCTGTTCCTGTTTCATATTCAAGTCCTGAAAAGTTTGATAAAAGCATTCTGATTTATTAATATGTTGATTTTGGCAAAAATAACAGAAGTGACTTAAATGTGAAATTTTTATTAAAGAAATTATAATTTTTAAGACTGCAACTTAGTGGTTGATAGAGAATAATTTATATTTTTGCGTTTCTACATAAAACATTTTGCATCTTGTTTTAAAATAGAGCTATTAAATTGATTAAATAAAAACTAAAAAAACAGTTATGAAAAAAAATACTGTAAAGCTTTTTATCCTTGCACTTGCACTGGGAAGCGGACTTGTCGCTACAGCTCAGGATGGCAAAAGGAAAGAAAGGGCTTTTGCCAGGAATGAAAAAGCTATTAAAGAATTGAGCCAAAAATACTCTGCTCAGTTTGCTGCTCAAAAAGCTGAGGCTTTAAGAATGGCTGAAATAAAAAACTGGCCGTTAGAGCTAAAAGCTGAAAACGGTTCTGTTTCTCCTCTTGTAGGTATCGATCCGGATGGAAACCCGGTATATCTTTCTTCTTATAATATTGGTGCAGCTTTAACAACACGTACTAATACATTACAGCCGGGTGGTTCTACCGGTCTTAATCTTACCGGTAAGTTTGGTGAGAATGATTTTATGGAGGTAGGAATGTGGGATGGTAATTATCCTTTATTGAGCCATCAGGAATATGTAGGTAAGATTTCGCCTATTGAAGGTGCTCCGGTGCTTCCGGCAGATCACCCTTCGCACGTGTTAGGGACCATGATTGCCAGAGGTATAAACGAAGATGCCAGAGGTATGGCATACGAAGCAATTGCTAAAGTGGCAGATTTTAATAATGACTTTTCTGAGATGACCGATGCTGGTATTGTACTGTCGAATCACTCATATGGTATAGGTCAGCCTACAACTTCTATCATGGGTAAGTATCTTTCTGACTATACTTTGCCTGTGGATGAAATTACTTTTAATATACCATATTATCAGCCTGTTTTTGCTGCAGGAAACGATGGTAATGGTTCGGCATATGATAGAATGACTGATAGATCACTTGCTAAAAACGGTATTTCTGTTGCTGCTATTTATGAATTGAATTATGTAACGACAACTGTACCTCAAATATCTAATTTCAGTAGTTTTGGTCCTTCGGATGATAACAGGATTAAACCGGATATATCTGCTAAAGGTGTTGATGTGTTTTCTTGTCTAAAATCGGCTAATGATGCTTATGGTCCTATGGATGGAACTTCTATGGCCTGTCCTGGTGTAACAGGTGCGCTTACTCTTATACAGCAGCATTATGCAAATCTTCATACGCCTGAGGGGTCGCTGGAAAAAACTTTCATGCTTTCTTCTACTCTAAGAGCTCTTGTTGCACACTGTGCTACTGAAGCTGGTGTTGTAGGTCCGGATCCAATATACGGATGGGGAGTTCTGAATGCTGAAAAGATGGCGAATACTATTTCAGATGAAGGGACTACATCGATGCTTCTGGAAAATATACTTACTCCGGGTCAGGTTTATGAAATTGAGGTGGAGGCATTAGGTGGTCAGCCGCTTGTGGCGACACTTGCGTGGACTGATCCTGCTCCTACAAATCCGGGTGCTGGTACTATAGTTAATAATCCGTTGGTTAATAATCTTGATATCAGGGTTATTAAAGGGTCTACAACCTCTATGCCTTGGAAACTGGGTACTACAGCTTCTTCAGCGCCTGTAAAAGGTGATAACAATGTTGATACTATTGAAAAAGTAGAGGTTGCTAATGCAACAGGAACTTATACTATCCGTGTATCTCATAAAGGGTCTACTCTTTTAAATCCAACACCGGTATGGCCAGGTGAGCCAACTCCTCCGGCTCAACAGGTATATTCGCTGGTGATAACAGGTATTGATGCGGTTCTTGATAATAAAGATTTCTCTAAAGATAATTTCACATTGTGGCCAAACCCGGCAAAAAGTGTTTTAAATATATCATTGCCTGTAGCTGTTGAAAATGGAGCTAATGTGGTTGTTTATGATATGCAGGGAAGGCTTGTTAAGAAAGTAGCTATTACCGGTACTGATACTCAGGTTGATATTAATGGGCTTAGTGCAGGTATTTATGTGGCTAGCCTTACAAATGGTAATAAAACTGAAGTTAAGAAGTTTATTGTGGAATAAATTTCTAAAATTTTAATATTTAACGCAACCTTTTGACTAAAGTTGCATCTTAAAAAGAAACGTTGGCTTAATTGTTAACGTTTCTTTTTAATTTAAAAAAAGATGCAAAATGTGGGCAATAATTATTAATCTGTTGTGGATTTTTCATTTACGTTAAAAAAACATGAAAATTTAGCGTTGTCAGGCAATGTTAAAAGTTTGTTATATTAAAATAAATTAATAGATTTGCAACTTAACTAACTCAAATTATTCTAGCATAAAGCATATT
>QFQM01000108.1 GCA_003243255.1 Flavobacterium psychrophilum
GATTCTCGCTATTTCCGGCTTGATTAGTCAACGACCTCAAATGGTTACGGCCAACTACCTCACTATGGAATTAATTGGCTGGTTCGTTATTGTACCTTTTTGTTTGGGCGCTTTACTAACGGGAATTCTTCAATCTCTTGGTACGGACTGGGGCTTGCTAAAGCATTATTGGATTGTTGTTAAATTGATTCTTACTCTAGTTGCAACACTTGTTTTGTTTTTGCACATGCAACCTATTAGCTATCTGGCAGATATTGCCTCAAAGAAAGAGCTATCGTATTTGGAGTTCCGAAGTTTGCGAATTCAATTGATTGCTGATGCGTGTGCCGCGTTATTTGTATTGCTTGTGGTTACCACCATTTCCGTATATAAGCCTTGGGGGAAAATCGCGTATGGATCTAACAACGGCAATACTTTAAAAATAATGAAGTCAAGAACGTCTTGGGGTTTCTTTGTGTTACTCGCCATAATTGGTTTGATGATTTTGGTTGCCATACTTCATCTTTTTGGAATTAGCTTTGGTCATCATTAAAAAGAATCTTTTTAAACTTAAATTGTATAAGATTCTCCGGTAATTCTGCAATGCTGCAAACAACAATGATTCGTTTGTTTGTGTATGAAACTTACCGTTACAAGCGTTACCTATCCAACGGATGATTCGGTAACTATTTACTTTACAAAGATCAAGGAATTACGGAGTTATAAATCAGGCCAACATGCGTTGCTTAATTTTCATATTGGCCATGAAAAATTCACCAGGACATATTCATTTCATACCGCTCCTCATTTTGACGCTGATCCGGGAATAACAGCAAGAGTTGTAAGAGGGGGAAAAGTTTCGCATTTTCTTCGAACTGCTAATCTTGAAAATATAGTAGTGGAATTTGAACGAGTGGACGGACAATTTTTTATCGAACCTTCATTCGATAACTTTCGTCACTTAATAATGTTTGCGGGAGGAAGCGGCATCACACCGATAATGTCCATGATTAAGTCCGTATTGCATGGAGAACCCATGTCAAAGGTTTCCTTGATTTACTCCAATCGCTCAGAAGAACGGATCATTTTCAAAGAGGAGTTGCATCAATTACAATTGGAGTTTGCTGACAGGTTCAAATTGTTTCATGTTATTACGCAGCCTGCGGAAATCGATCCGTATCTAACTGTATTTTACAAGGGGCAGCTCAATAAACTCATTGTTCGTAAGACAATCAAAAATCTAACAGGCGAGTATCCACTTCCAACAGAGGTGTATATCTGCGGCCCGTATGGATTTATGCAAATGATTGAAGAGGCAGTCGTTTCCTTAAATCTTAATTTAAAAGTTAACAAGGAAATTTTCTTTATTCCACAGGATGATTCGTTAGCATATGACTACACGAAACTGGTATCAAGGGAAATCGTTGTACAATGGAGGGATCAGAACCATTTAGTAAACGTTCCGAGCGGACAGTCTATTCTGACTGCGGCATTGAATGCAAATTTGAAATTACCACACTCCTGTAAGGAAGGACAATGCGGCACGTGCCGTTCGGTACTACTTTCGGGAGAAGTTAAGATGCGGAAGAATCATATTCTCGTGGAAGAAGAGTTGCGGCAGTCACAGATTTTAATCTGCCACGCTTATCCCGTTTCCGAAGGAATAGTTATAAGGCCGATGCATTAGAATTATGTAAATCGTACCGGGTATTATATAAATCGAAACCCTGTTGTTTCTCGTTTATTTACATAGGATTTAAAACAAAAATTATGGAAGCAATCAAATTCAAAACGGACATAAAGTGCTCGGGCTGTGTGGCTAAAGTGACACCTCATTTGAATGCGGCTTTTGGGGAGGACAATTGGGAAGTGGATACTGCCAATCCTTCAAAGGTACTCACGGTAGTTGGCGAAGCTGATGAGGTGAAGATCAAAGAAGCAGTAGCAAAAGCCGGGTATAACGCTGAGAGACTTAATTGATTCACTGGAATCAACGCTTATGAGAGCTGGTCAATGTGACCAGCTTTTTTTTTATTTTGAACTCAGTTAAGTTGATGATGTGACTTAATTTATAAGTTTTCATCCTGGAAGTGCCGACTTAACTCTACGTTATCGGCATATACCGCCCAATCGAGCTATAATCTTACCAATCTTATTTTCATAGTGCGCATCGCGCTGACCGCTTCCGGAGGTGCGCAAGCCATGCTTTGAAAATTAAACTTGAACGAATATGCTATTCTTTTGATTAAGCGCTCCATGGCATGAAAATGGTGCCCATCCATAGCAAGGAGTTTCTTTTGAGTATTTAACACTATCCTTTATAATACTCGTTCCATCACAAATCAAGTTCCTGCAAGAGCACTGTTAACAATGACGATTGTCGTTTCACCTATTATCTCTTCAGATAATAATATAACAGATTGAGGTATTCAAATACCTTTTAAGAACGGACTGACAAAAATCAGTTTGTGAAGTGCCCAAAGTCAGGCAATCATCATCATTGTTTAATCACATTTACACATAACACTAAACATCAATAAAAATGAAAACTCGATTAATCCTTTCCACTATTTTTTCTTTTGCTACCATTTTTGCGTTAGCGCAAAACAGTGGGGTCTACCTAAGCGCCTCTGATTTTGCTGCCGGCAAGCTAACGTATGAAATTAATTGCTCGACCGAGAAGCATAAGATCAAGCTGAATGAATTTCTGAATCAGGACTACATTACTGTAGTTCATGATAAGCAACCCCATAAATTACAAAAGAAGGAAATCTTTGGCTACAAAGATTGCGACAACCTTACTTACAGATTTGCAGGTAATAGTCACTATGTAATCTTAAATCCCACCGAAGAGATTCTTTTGTATAAACACACCATTGAAGCATCAAAAAATCAGAAAGGAGAAGTACACCATTACTTCAGCGTTACTGGCGCGGGCGAAATACAAACATTAACATTAATGAATCTCAAGAAAGCATTTCCGGAAAATCATAAGCTGCATGATGCCCTAGATGCCGAGTTCAAATCGGACGATCAACTGGCAGAATTTGATTCATTTCACAAAATGTATAAAGTGAACAGGCTTTATGCAAGCAGTAAATAAAATTGCTCTTGATAATAAACTTAAAATCTAAAACAATGAAACCATTATTTTTTGTACTCGCAGCGCTTTTTATTTCGTTCGGTTCATTCGCGCAATCGGATACCACCATGAAGAAAATGAAACATGATAAGATGCCCATGCATGGCAAAATGGACATGTCAAAAAAGGACGGTTGTATGATGATGGATGGAAAAATGATGATGATAAAGGATGGTAAAATGACGGCCATGAAAAAACAGATGACATTGGGCAACGGAACTAAATGTATGGTAGACGGAACCTGTGTAAAAAAAGACGGATCTAAAATAAATATGAAAGAAGGTGATCATATGGACATGGATGGCAATATGAAATCGATGAAGAAGGAGCATGAGGGAGATATGTAGTAGCGATGAAGGGTCTCAACAACATCTTAACAAAATTCTGCCTGAAGCAGATATTAATAAATATTTAAACGGTATCCATCGCCTTCATAGTGATGGAGCCACAAACTAAAAAACATGAAACAACTAATGATATTGATCACTGCTCTTTTTTTAAGCGCAAGTGTATTTGCCCAGGAGAAAATGGACAAAAAGATGAAGATGGACAAGAAAGACCAAAAGATGGACATGAAGAAAGACCATTTAATGATGATGGATGGTAAGATGAAAATGGTTAAAAACGGAAAAGAAATGGTGATGGATAAAGACATGACACTTAGCAACGGAACAACAGTAACGAAGGAGGGTACGATGAAAACCAAAACTGGTGAGACTATGGCAATGAAAGAGGGTGATGTCATCTACATGGATGGAAAGATGAGTAAAATGAAAATGTAATAGCATAGATAGGTTGTTGATTGCAACCACAAATCCTCCTTTTAAAATGAAAAAAGTATTGATTTTGATTGTCGCTAACATCATTGGTATTAGTACTGCGGTGATTGCTCAAAACGATGGAATGATGAGTAACAACAATTCATCAACATCCTTTTCGCTAACCGAAATCCTTTTGGGTATCATCGTAGTCGTTTTAATTGTCGGAGGCCTGGTCTGGTTTATTAACAATTCGAAAAAGACAAATGATAACAAGTAATACTTACGATTGAAAAACTATCACCACTATGAACATTCCATTTTTCATGTCCACTATAAGAAATAATTCTTGCCCGGATAAAGGGTTCTGCAGGTACAAATTTGCATGCTTAATAATTCTTGCGTTCGCAGCTGTTTTGATTAGTGGTTGTAACGGTAAAAATAATAATGACAGCGTTGATAGATCAGATAACGCGGCTTACTCAAGTGCAGAAAGAGTTGAGGATAGACAAAGTATTGAGAAAATTTATCGCGGCATGGAGATGGTAAAATCGGGTAACCGGATGGTGAATAAGGGGGAATCAGACAATGACCAGGTGATGATGGACAGAGGCCTTGAAATAATGGATGAAGGAATGGTATTGGTAAATGCGGGCAAAAAGAAGATGGGTGTGGGAAGTCACGATGATAATGATGATGAAGCTAATCATGATGATATGGCTATGGAGCACCAGGACAAAGAAATGCCAGATAAGGACATGGATATGGATGATAGCGGTATGAGTCTTATCCATCAGGGAATGGCCGTGGCGAAATCAGGTAAAGAAATGACTGATAAAGCTCAAAGCGCAAGAAATGTAGGAATGATGCAGAGAGGCATGGACATGATGGACAAGGGAATGAAAATGATGTCTATAGGTAAAGAGATGATGGCAAACGATAAAACATCAATGGCTTCTAGCGGTATGGCTGATGACATGGATATGATGGATAAGGGAATGGATATAATGGATAAAGGCAGCATTATGACGGACAAGGGCATGGACGCCAAAGACATGAAGATGATGGATGAGGATATGATGGGCAAGGGTATGAAGATGATGGATAAAGGTATGGACATGATGGCAATGGGTACCGATAAGATGAAGAACAAGAAGATGCAAAAAGACTCGATGAGCACTGACCCCATGAAAAAAAGTACAAAGCCTATGGCTAAAGACACGACCATGATGGACGATGATATGTAGATATAATTTGATTACGTCCTTAGCAATGAAAACCTTATGCGCTGTAATTTTTAATTTTCTTTGGGTGGCCGTCTTAATCTCCTTGCCACAATTCTCCATTGCGCAAACCGATCACGAGAAGCATCACCCTAAGCCACAAACATCAGCTTCAATGACTCCAGGTGCTGATCCAAACGATTCAAGTAAGGGAATGGCGGGTGGCAAGGCTGAAGGAATGGGCAGGGAAATGGGGGAAATGATGAAGGAAATGATGAGCCAAATGGGCAAAGCTCCAGCGAAAGGACTTTATCCTTCCTTAATGCAACTGCCTGATTTATCCCCTGAAAAAACGGATGAAATAAAACAACTGGCCAATGCCCAGATAGTGGAAGGGAATGCACTAATGAATATTGGTTTACGTAAACTTTCAGGTGCTACGCAAAGACAGGATAGGGATGCAATGCTTGAGGCCACCGAACAAATCCAACGCGGCCAGATTTTACTTGAAAGTGGGCTTGAAGGACAACGGGCTTTAGCTGAAAACAAAGATCCACGGGTTACCGCTTTGCAATGGTTCAATCGCCAGATGAATCTTCCATCCTCGCCAGAAATACAGCCGCATGGGTTTTTTGGATTGTCGTGGTTTCATTATATCACGATGCTCCTGCTGGCGGCATTTTCCGCAGTTATGATTTGGATGTACTTCCACAAAATGCAACGTGCTAACGCACTCATCTTAAAATTAACAGGAGATTCAGTAGATAAAATACTACCCACGGGAGATTCAAAACCAATTACTGGTAAAAGTGAAGCTGCTCCTAAAAGCGTAGTTGTTAAACCTGTACCAAGTGCTAAGAGCAATCCGCCAGTCAAAGGTGAAGTAGTTGCTGGCACCGACATGCCTCCCTCTAAACCAAATTCTTTTAAGGGAGTTTTGCTCGTCTCTGAAATTTTTGATGAAACCCCGAACGTAAAAACTTTCCGTCTGATTGATCCTTCAGGCGGGAAACTTCCATTCAATTATCTGCCAGGTCAATTCATTTCACTAACTGTTATTCCAAATGGCGTTCCTATAAACAGATCGTACACTATGGCTTCTTCACCCACGCATCGCGACTATTGCGAGATAACTGTGAAGCATGAAGAACGTCCCGGTGTATCGCATTATTTACACTCCGAGGTTCATGAAGGTGAACTCCTTCAAGTCACTGCGCCTTCCGGAAAATTTACTTTTACTGAGTCCGATGCCGATTGTATCGTCTTCATCGCTGGCGGGGTGGGTGTCACTCCCTTTATGAGTTCGATTCGGTATTTGACCGATCGCTCCTGGAAGAAGAACATTTATCTCCTCTTCACATGTAAGAATGAAATCGGAATTATTTTTCATGAAGAACTTGGATACCTTCAAAAACGCTACCCAAACCTGCACGTGTTCTATGTGCTTACGAGACCAGAAAAAACAAACGAACCTTACGCATCTGGCCGTATCACAAAAGAAATGATTACGAATTTTGTCCCCGACATCACCACCCGTAGAATTCATATCTGTGGGCCGGAGCCAATGATGGATGCGGTAAAACAAATGCTTAACGAGCTGGAAGTACCGAAAGAGAATGTAAAGCTCGAACTTTTTGCCAGCAATCCTGATGCTCCTCCACCATCTTCAAAAGGAGCGTCTACCCCAAAGGAACCGGAGGCTGCAAAAGATGAAGTTGCCCAATCAACCTCAACAGAAGAAGTTACTAAGTCAGACACTAATCCAGCTCCATCTGAAGAAACCGCAGCATTGACACCCGTACCGGAAGAAAATGATAACGCACCCCCGTCAGTTAATTCAGAAAGTAGTGGAACTGCTGTAGCCACCTTTGTACGCTCCAATAAAACCGCGGTGTTAACGGCCGACAAATCTATTCTTGAAGCATCTGAGGACATAGGAGTGAACATCGATTATCAATGCCGTGTCGGAACCTGCGGCATTTGCAAAACAAATCTTATTTCTGGAAATGTAACGATGGCCGTAGAAGATGCGCTGACAGAAGACGACAAAACTCAAAACATTATCCTGGCATGCCAGGCAAAAGCCACCGAAGATGTTTCTGTTGATGCATAAATTTTATGAAAAAAGAACGTGCAATTATTGGTGGTCTGCTTATCCTTCAACTCATTCTGTGGTTGGGATTTTTAGTGCACCGCTCCCCACGGTTTCCTGGGAGTTTAACGGGTGGAATACTTGCCGTTGCAGGCGCTTTGCTGATGATTGTGCCGCCATTGATTTACTCGGCTGCAAAACGATTCGACTCCTTTAAAAAAATCATAGCTAAAACAATTTCGCTCGGCACAATTTTAAACTGGCATGTTTATACAAGCATAGTGGGTTCCATTCTGGCCATCCTTCACACAGGTCACCGCTTTGAAAGCAACCTCGGCATCTGGCTGACAACGATGATGATGCTAACGGTTCTAAGCGGCTTTGTTGGAAGATATTTTCTGAGTTATTCTTCAAAAGAACTTCGTGAAAAACAAGATGAACTCAATAAGCTGGCCACACAGTATAATAAACTGGTAGGGATATTGGCGCAGAAACCTGAAGCAGAAGCCGAGGTTGTGTATAAGGCATCCCACAGTTTAATGCGCAATGCCTGGAATAGTTTTATTGGAACTGAAGATTCTTCAGTTGACCAGAAAAGTTCACTGTCTCTCCGCGCTACACGATTAGCAGAATCAATTGCTGACGTGGAGTATTCTATAAAAACGCATGAAGTATTGAAAGCACGCACGAAATATTGGCTGTATGCACATATCGCAACGTCATGTGCTTTTTACCTTTTACTCGTTCTTCATATCTGGGCAGAGGTTTATCTGGGGATAAGATGGTTCAAATGAAATACATATCATGGATGGCAATACTCCTTGCAGTGGCCTATTTGATATGGACCATTTTTGGTGATGGATGGAAGAGTCAGGTCATGCCAGGCGAGCTGTCTACTGCCCACGCGCAACTTGCATCCGACTGCGCTTCATGCCATACTTCAGTAAAAGGAATCTCGGATACAAAGTGTGTCTCATGCCATTCCGACAACAAAGAATTACTTCAACGACAACCCACTGCCTTTCATGGACTGATTGGTAACTGTGCTTCCTGCCATACAGAGCATCAGGGAGCAAATGCAAACTTGCGCGTGATGAATCATGAAGCAATGGCAAAAATTGGGTCGAATTTGACGATGGATGTGAAGAACAATTCTGAGCAGCTAAGCCAATTGGATATGCCTGCTGATCATCCGCTCATATCAGCACTCGAAGCAAAGCTCGATTGTGCCAGTTGTCATAGTACAAAGGATAAACACGTTGGTTTGTTTGGTCAGAACTGCGCCTCATGCCATGCCACAACGCAATGGACTATTCCAAAGTTTCAGCACCCATCACCAAAGTCAATTCAATGTGCTTCCTGCCATCAGGCACCTCCGAGCCATTATATGATGCATTTTGAAATGGTTGATAAAACCGTTGTGTCGCAAGGTGAAGCTGGTCTCACTGGGTGTTGCGGAAATGTTCAGGACAATCAATGCTACACGTGTCATCAAACAACTTCCTTCAACGATATAAAAGGCGTTGGTTATTACAAACATCACTAAAATGAGGCAATCAATATTTTAAATAAATAATACGATGTCAATCCAAACAGTTAATCCCAATACAAACAAAGTCATAAAGACTTTCGAAGAAACTACAGACAACGCAGTTAATGCAGTGCTTGATCTGGCCACATCGACTTATGCCGACTGGAGAAAAACTACTTACAAAAAACGCGCTGAAGTATTGCATAAAGTAGCCGACCTGATGCGCGAAAAAAAAGCGGCACTGGCTAAACTGATTACAATGGAAATGGGCAAGCTCATTGCTCAGGCAGAAGGTGAGATAGTGCTAAGTGCCGACATCATTGATTATTATGCTGATCATGGAGAAACATTTTTGGCTGACAAGCCACTTAGCCCTGAATATGGAAAAGCATTTATACGCCATAGTCCAGTTGGGGTGCTTCTGGGTGTAATGCCTTGGAACTTTCCATTTTATCAGGTGGCCCGCTTTGCAGCACCCAATATTATGATCGGAAATACCATAATTATAAAACACGCTTCTATTGTAACGCAGTGTGCCGTTGCCATTGAAGCATTGTTCACGGAAGCAGGTTCGCCAGCAGGGCTGTACACCAATTTATTAATAACAGGGAAACGCGCTACTGCATTGGTTGCTGATGAACGGATCAAAGGCGTTTCACTTACCGGAAGTGAAGCGGCAGGTGCAAGCCTGGCAATGGAAGCAGGAAGAAATTTAAAGAAGTCTGTACTGGAGTTGGGAGGAAGTGATGCATTCATTATACTGGAGGATGCTGATATAGATAAGACTGTAGAATGGGCTGTGGTAGGAAGAATGAACAATAACGGTCAGTGTTGTGTGGCATCGAAACGGTTTATTGCAGTAGAAAAGATAGCAGATGAGTTCCTGAAAAAATTTAAAGACAAGTTATCGAAAATAAAAGTGGGAGATCCAATGGACTCCACTACAGAACTGGGGCCGTTAAGCAGCGAAGAGGCAGCAGTGCATCTTGCTGATCAAGTGAAGAGATCAGTGGATGCAGGAGCAAAAGTTCTGCTAGGGGGCAAACGATTAGATCGTGATGGTGCCTTTATGGAGCCAACGATTCTTACGGATCTGAAACCAGGAATTGCAGCGTATCATGAAGAATTGTTCGGACCCGTTGCTTCCTTTTATAGGGTAAAGGATGAACAAGCAGCCATCGACCTTGCTAATGATTCACCATTTGGCTTAGGAGGTTCGGTATTTACGCAAGACATAGAACGTGGAAAACGGGTGGCTGATCAAATAGATACCGGAATGGTATTCATCAATCACCCTACATGGACACAAGCCGACCTTCCTTTTGGTGGTACGAAACGATCAGGTTATGGGCGTGAACTTTCTGAGTTAGGAATCAATGAGTTCGTGAATAAAAAACTTATTCGTGTTAGCGAACTTACTGACCCTTTTTAATTTTTTAACTCCCTTAACTTTTCTGATCAACTAATATGGATGTAACAAAAACAATTTCTATTGCAATGGCGCTTCATAAGAAGTGCTTATCATTTTTCCTTCTAATGATAAGCAATACGCTACTGTATGCTCAGGCATCAACAACTGCTGAGCCATCTTACTTTCTCAATGCCGGAGTTTTTTTCTCTCCCTCTATGAGCGATACCTATTTCAGTCCGGCACTCGATGCGGAAGTTGGATTATGGAAAACCAACAAGCGAAATTTTTTTAGCTGGGGTGCATCTACAGAGGTTTGGTATTTTACCTCTGTTAAATATGAAATGAACAATCCAACAATCAGAAATAACACCGATGGCTTCCTTAACCTTAATGGAATGTTTTTTTATGAAAATAAACTCATCACGCCCTATATAGCGCCTTCATTTTCACTTGCTTCGGATTTTAAAAAAATAGGAATTTCAGGCGGATTAGCTATCGGCTTAAGTCATCAAACAACCGATAGATTACAAACAATGATACTGACGAAATATGTCAAATTTTCAAATGAACTCAATTACTTAGATACTTACTTTTTCATGGTTTGCCTTTCATTAAAATTGTCGGAGTGAAATGCTGAGAAGATTCAAATAGAAAAAATGAACAGAGATCAGTACCTATGAAACACTTACATAAAAAGACGATGGAAATTATCATTCATGCATCCTCAGAAAGAGTTTTTGAATACATGGACAATATTGGCAATACGGGAATGCACATGACTAAAAATTCAATGCCCATGATGGGATCTAAATTAGAGTTGGAACAACTTTCTGAAAATGCCACTGGACTAAATTCAACGTTTTGGTGGCATGGAAAGATGATGGGCTTTAAGGTGGACTTCACCGTAGTTGCTACCAAGTGGATAAAAGGGAAAGAGAAAGTCTGGGAGACGGCTGGCAACGCTCAAATGATTATTATGGAATGGTATCAAATGCATCTTATGGTTACGCCTGATGGACCAAATACAAAGGCGGAATTGAGTATTGTTTATACTAACCCTAAAAATATTTTTTTTAAGTGCATTGCCTTTTTTCTGTCTCCATGGTATGCCAACTGGTGTTTAACAAATATGCTTAACGACAGCAAACAAAACCTTGAGAAGTTTACCCAATAATGTTAAAACTGAAACCTTATTCATCCACACTTCTTGCCCTTGAGGGAATTCTCCTAATGGCAATGGGCCTTTATTTTGCTTTTCTTCGACCTTCTTTATTGCCTGAAGATATTCGCTATTTGAAAATATCATTATCGGATATTGAGCATAGTGTACCCAGTTTAACCGTTTGGCTTCAAAGAGTTTTTTGGGTAATGGGTAGTTACATTTTTACTACGGGATTGCTGATCATATTCATCTCACAAACATCATTTAGAACGCGCACACAGGGAACCTTCTATATTGTTGCTTTAGCAGGAATTAGTTCAATAGGTTCAATGACGGTAATTAATTTTATGATCGGTTCCGACTTCAAATGGATCTTGTTGTTATTTACAGTACCGTGGATAGTATCATTAACTCTTTATCGGATTGATAAATAAAAGTATGGATGACTAAGCAATGCTTTATAGGAATATTAAAGAACACTATTCTGATTCCAGGCTTGGCGTGTGCCGGAGCATCCTATTAAGGTATTCATTTCCATGAATCTCATGAAAGGTCGGTTAGATGACATAGCCTTAAAAAAGGCTCCCAAAGCGATCCGGTATCAATAAATTACCCTTATTTGACCTGAATTTTAGCCTTTTCGATGAATTATGTAAAGGATATTCTCTAATGTATAAATCTAAATAAACTAAATTCCGTTACATTTGAGTAATCAATGAAACAACACCGTTCCATATTGTCGTCTGCCTTCGCCATCCTGGTGCTGTTTTCCAGCAGCAGTTTTATGGTAGGTCTTCACTTATGTGGCGGTCACATTCAGAATATCGCCTTATTTACCAAGGCAGAAGGTTGCGGAATGGAAAAACAAATGCCCCCATGTCACAGGCATGAATCCAAGCCTTGCTGTGAAGATGAAACCATCGTTCATGATGCGCAGGACTTCAAGGTTAATATATCCCAGATTAGCATCACAGCTCCTCCCGTTTTAGATGTGGTTGTACCGGCTACTTTTATTGCAGAAATTATTCCGTCATCAACGAGTTCTTTCAAGCATGACGCTGACTATGATCCTCCAATACGATCAATCGATGTAACCATCGACCTCCAGGTATTTTTAATTTGATTTTTATTTCTTTCTGAAAAGCGTTCTGCTTTTCTCATGACTGCTGTTATCCGGCACGTCAACAATTCTCTATTATTTTCTATATCTCAATTTTTCAATTATGATTGAAAAAGTTATATCCCTGTCACTACAGAACAGGTTCCTGGTATTGCTTGTGGCCGCAGGACTACTGGCCTGGGGAATTTATTCTGTGCGCATCAATAAAATTGACGCCATACCTGACTTATCTGAAAACCAGGTGATCGTCTTTACCGAATGGATGGGTCGAAGTCCCCAGATCATTGAAGACCAGGTAACTTATCCATTGGTAACAAACCTTCAGGGACTTCCACAGGTAAAATATGTTCGCGGTGCATCCATGTTCGGGATGAGTTTTGTCTATGTCATCTTCAACGATGAAACTGATATTTACTGGGCGCGTGAACGTGTGCTTGAACGTCTCAATTATGCCACACGTCTATTACCTGATGGAATAACTCCGACACTAGGCCCTGACGGCACA
Organism: Flavobacterium psychrophilum; assembly: GCA_003243255.1. Next base: position 12,924 of record QFQM01000108.1, read on the forward strand.
GGGGTTGGACATATACTCTGGTATACCCTTGATGCCCCAGGCATGGACTTAGGGGAACAACGTGCTCTTCAGGATTGGTACGTAAAATTTGGATTACAAAACGTTGCCGGTGTAAGCGAGATTGCTTCCTTCGGTGGCTTTCAGAAACAGTATCAGGTTACGGTTAATCCAAACAAGCTCACTTACTACGGACTCTCAATACCCGAAGTCATTCAATCTGTACGATCCAATAACAATGAAGCCGGTGGACGCAAGTTTGAAGTAAACGACATCGGTTATATCATTAAAACTACAGGCTATCTCAAGTCAGTGGAAGAAATTGAAAACATTCCTTTAAAAACAGTTAACACCGTTCCTGTGAAAGTGCGCGATGTTGCCACCGTGCAAATGACTGGCGAAACTCGCCTTGGAATCTTTGATGAGAATGGTGAAGGAGAAGTAGTAGGTGGAATTGTTGTGATGCGCTATGGAGAAAATGCAGACGAGGTTATTAAATCGGTAAAGAAAAAAATGGTGGAGGTCGCTAAGGGATTTCCGCAGGGTGTAAAGTTCAATATCGTCTATGATCGCAGTCACCTGATAGAAGAATCCATTTCTTCGATCAAGAAAACACTTGTTGAAGAAATGCTCGTGGTGTCGCTGGTAGTTATTCTTTTCCTGTTCCACTGGAGAAGTGCGATCAGCATCATCATTCAGATCCCCATCACCATTGCGACCAGTTTTATTCTGTTAAACGCCTTCGGCATAAGTTCAAACATTATGTCCCTGACAGGCATTGCACTGGCTATCGGTGTAATTGTCGATAACGGGATCATCATGGCTGAAAATGCTTATAAGAATCTGTCACACCGGTACGAAGAGTTAAATCCGGAAACCGAAAAGTAAGTCATTATGATAAAGAAATTATTGAACCGGAAATACAACAAAATCGAAGATGCCGAGCGATTGGCGATCATTGAGAAATCTTCCAAGCAGGTTTCGCGTGGTGTATTCTACTCCACCGTCATCATCATTACTTCATTCTTACCGGTGTTTATGCTCACAGGCCAGGAGGGAAAACTTTTCCATCCGTTAGCCTATACGAAAACTTTCATTCTGATTGTTGATGCATTCCTGGTCATTACACTTGCCCCGGTCATCATTTCATTCTTCATGAAAGGCAAGTTTACGGATGAAAGAAAGAACCCACTCAATCGCTTTCTGGAAAGAATTTATGAGCCTGTCATTCGCACGTGTTTAAAGTGGCGCAAGACTACCATTGGCGTTAATATTCTGGCACTCGCTATAAGCGTTCCGCTTCTTATGAGTTTGGGAAGCGAGTTTATGCCGCCACTGGACGAACAATCTATTTTGTTTATGCCGGTTACATTGCCCGATGTTTCTAATGAAGAAGCAAAACGAATTCTACAAGTACAGGACAAAATCATTAAGTCTCTTCCTGAAGTAGATAAGGTATTAGGAAAAGCAGGGCGTGCAAGTACAGCCACTGACAATTCTCCTATCAGTATGATTGAAACGATCATCATGCTAAAACCAAAAAGTGAATGGCGCGCGGGTCTCACCAAGAAAGACATTATCAACGAGTTGGATGCGAAGCTACAAATTCCAGGTGTTGTTAATGGATGGACACAGCCGATCATTAATCGGATCAACATGCTGGCTACTGGCATCCGTACTGATGTGGGTGTCAAAGTGTACGGGCAGAACCTGGATAGTATTTATACACTCTCAGAAAAAGTAAAAACAGCCTTGGAAGGGATTCCGGGTGTAAAGGATTTATACGTTGATCCGATCACCGGTGGAAAGTACCTCACTATTGCAGTGAATAGAGATGCCCTGGGTAGATACGGTATAACGGTGAACGATGTAAACATGATTGTCGAATCTGCTATAGGTGGAACACCTATCGGGCAAACCATCGAAGGAAGAAAACGATTTACAATAGGCGTACGCCTCGCGCAGGATTATCGCAACAGCATTGAACAGCTTAAGCGAATTCCT
>QFQM01000555.1 GCA_003243255.1 Flavobacterium psychrophilum
TAAATTTAGGTATGACCAAGAATGCTAACAAAGTGCAGATCCTTTCCGTAGTTCGGTATGGACATGCAGCTTTCGACTTTTGTTCAAAAATTCAACTAATGAATACTTTCGAGCACTGGTCCCGTCGGAATCAGTTCTTCAAAAACTGGATGTTACCCTGTTCGATGGCTGCAAGGACAAGGGACACCCTAATGATCATATTGCCATTTTTATTTTTGTCCTGTTCAAACAATAAAAATGCCAAGACTGAAATTTCTGACAGCGTGAATGTTCCTCTTACAATTGGCGACACATTCAAACTTACTTGTAACAAACCAAGTATTGAAGATATAATAGCCCATAGCGACACGATATATGATTATCCAAATTACAAGGAACATACCATTAAATCTTATGATAGAGAGAAAAGACTAATTCAAGTTTTTGAGTCAAATTTATTTGAAAGTAATTCTAAGGACATTTTTTCCGCTACAACAATCTATGACACAGCTGGACGGAAAATTTATGAAGATAAAACAAAGGGATTTATCCGATGGCATTGTTACTTCTATAAGTTTGATACAAAAGGGCATTTGATTTTTAAGGAGGGGTATAGCTCTGGTGAAGTGGGAATAAGAGTATCATATATTTATGACAATGGAAAACTGATAAGAGAAGTTACTGAACACGGTGGGCAAAAAGTTGAGACAATCTATTAACTGAATAGTACCGGCGGACAACATAGGGGCAACGAGTATAAGATATTGTTCGCATTACCGTTTCAGTCGGGGCCGGCGGATAAAACCGGTCAGCAGAAAGCAAGTTTAAGTAATAGCCGATAAGTAAATTCAAGTTATGGCAGGTAGTAAGCTCATTCGACTTGACAATGTCGGTATCGTGGTGCAATCTCTCGATCTTGCTGTGGCATTCTTTACGGAGCTTGGCCTTTCGTTGGAAGGCAGGATGAAAGTGGAGGGTGTCTGGGCAGGTAAGGTAACGGGCCTGGGCAACCAGGAAGTGGAAATTGCGATGATGGTTACCCCCGACGGGCACAGCCGCCTCGAGCTGTCGCAGTTCATACAGCCTGCGGTCGTGGCTGATCACCGTACCGCTCCGGTGAATGCGCTGGGATACCTGCGGGCCATGTTTGCCGTAAATAATCTTGAAGACACACTTGCGCTTTTGCAAAAATTCGGCACTACACTGTTGGGAGAAGTTGTCGATTACGAGGGCATATACAAACTTTGTTATGTACGGGGACCTGAAGGAATACTGCTGGGCCTGGCCGAACAACTGACGGCAAACGGGGATCCGCTGGCGGATCAAGATCATGAAGGGCAAACCGATAAGGAGGTATCCCATCAAGAATAATATGCGTCCTGATTTTATATGAACATATGAGAGCCAGTGAAAATATAATTTTGTTCCTTTTGCTGATTTTTGTTGGATGTAAGCAGCAGGAGACGAAGGAAAAAGATGAACGGCTCCGTACTACTAAAAGTCCAATCCCGGAAACTCACCACCACCTTAAAGAATGGGCGGAAGACATCAACAGCAAAAACAGCAGAGCTCTTAGAAATACCTATGATTCAAATGCTGTAAAAGTTATTTCAGCGGACAGCATTTTAGACAATCCTGACCGTATTGCACAATACTATGGCGCACATAACTACACCATTACTGCCATTCGCTCACTATTTACTATAGAGGCGAATAAAAGCCAGCGTATTCATTACGAGATCGTCGATTATTCACTCGATAATTCGCAGGAATTTATCGGGGTGGTTATCGAAAGAATGGAAAATGGTAGGATGATCCGGTTGTTTGAATATACAGCGGAAAGCACCGGGGAACTGGAAAAGGTAGACACCG
>QFQM01000556.1 GCA_003243255.1 Flavobacterium psychrophilum
GATATGGATAATGTGAAAAAGAATGTGTCTTTAAAGGTGGAACGTAAAAGGAAGTTTTTACTTTTCCTACCTGTATTAATATTCCCCTTTATGACCTTAATGTTATGGGCAGTGGGGATAATCGGTACACCTCACGCATCTGGAAAAGAGAAAACAGAAATCGGGTTTAACCTAAATCTACCCAATCCTAAATTGGGAGGTGATAGTAATTGGAATAAGCTAAAGTTTTATGAGCAAGCGGATAAAGATTCTGCAAAGTATAAATCATTGTTGAAAAATGATCCCTTCTATCAATCGTCACCGGCAAGTGAAAAATCACTTTGGGATACCGGCTATTCAATCCCGGATTTCAATTCCTCAAAAAAACTTTCTTATGATCCTTACCCTTATGAACTGAACAATAGGAAAGACCCTAACGAGGAGAAAGTTTATAAAAAGTTGCAAGAGTTGAATAAAGAGCTTATGAAGTCGGAAGCATCGAATGATGACGATTCTTTTAATTCGACGACCAGGCGTAGCAATACGGCAGATGTTAATTCTGCGGAGATTGACCGATTGGAAAGTATGATGCAACAAATGCAATCCGGCGAAAATGGCGACCCGGAAATGGATAGGATAAACGGCATGCTGGAAAAGATTCTTGACATTCAACATCCTGACAGAGTAAAGAATAAACTCAAAACTGAAAAGGAAGTAGAAAAAAATGGAGTGTATGCCGTATCTGCGAATGTTAGCCAGGACAATATTTCTCTTTTTGAAAATAGTTTGTCAGAAAGATTCAGGCTTGATAATGATTCCATTTTCAAAGTTAATCCCTTTACTAAAGGGACGGGGTTTTATTCAATTAGTGATAAGATAGCTACTACAGATGAGCAGAATGCGATAAGGGCTGTTATTCCTGAAGCACAAACCTTAATAACTGGTTCTACGGTTAAGCTTAGGTTAGTTGATGCTATTTCTGTCAACGGAATTATTGTGCCAAAGGATCAGTTAGTGTTTGGTACTGCGGAACTAACCGGAGAAAGATTAACGATAGAAATTAACTCCATCCGGTATAAAAATAATGTGCTGCCCGTTTCCCTATCGGTGTATGACGTTGACGGTATGCAGGGAATCTATATGCCGGGGGCCATCACCAGGGATGTTGCCAAGCAAAGCACAGACCAGGCAATACAAAGTATTGGTATTGCCTCTCTTGATCCTAGCATTGGAGCCCAGGCCGCCACAGCGGGTATTACGGCAGCTAAAACCCTGTTTAGCAAAAAAACCAAGTTGGTCAGGGTCGCCGTAAAATCCGGTTATGAGATTTTTCTAAAGGACAATAAGCAGTCTAATTAGAGTTATTATTTATTCATTTTATAAATTTTTGTGAGTATGAAAAAAGTGAGTGTGATTATGTTCGTCGGAATGATGTGTTTGGTTGCTCAATTTGAAGCAAATGCCCAAAGCAAAAATTTGGGTTTGGTAAATAAGACACCGATCCCATCGCTTCATTTGTACGTCAGTTATAGTAATATGAACAATGTTATTTTCCCTTCTGAAATAAAAAGTATTGTTTGGGGAAGTGCAGACGTTTTGGTACAAAAAGCTACAGGTGTTGAGAATATATTACAGGTGAGGGCATCAAAAAAAGGGTTTGTGCAAACAAACCTTTCTGTTGTTACGGCTGATGGTGAGTTTTATTCATTGGTTTTGAACTATGCTGAATATCCTGCGGAGTTAAATCTTTACGTTTTTAAGGAATCAGCCGGGAGTGAGTTACTTGCAAAATTGACGGATACCCCCTTTAATGAAAATTGGTTAAATATTACGGCAAAAGAGGTCATTACTCAGAAAGGTTTTTTGGGGT
>QFQM01000557.1 GCA_003243255.1 Flavobacterium psychrophilum
CTTGAAGTTATAAAAATGGAGCATGGGAAAAGACCTTTGCGTTTTCCGATTGATCCCATTGTAGAAGGTGTAGACAAAGAGTTTGTGGAACTGCGCGGAGCCATGCGAAAAAAATGGTCGGGCAAGTACGGGTTTTAAGATAAAAAATTTAAACAAAAATGAACCGATCGGTTCAGTAAAATACAATAAAAAATGGCAACAAATAAAATAGCCTTTATAACAGGTGCGGGAAAAGGAATTGGATTGGAAACCGCCCGTGGATTGGGCAAGCAAGGAGTGCATGTAATTATCGGTGCCCGTAAAAAGGAACAAGGCGAATTGGCATTGGAAGCATTAAAAAGTGATGGTATCGAAGCAGATTTTATTCACTTCGATTTAGCTAAAACAGAAGACCACAAAAGAGCGTTCGATTATATTTCCAATAGATTTGGCGTGCTAGACATTCTGATCAACAACGCTGGTGTATGGTTGGAAACGGCAAGCGCTTCTGCCGCAGAGAGCAATAATGTTATTTCCGTTGCTGAAAATATTCTTCGCGAAACTTTCGATATTAACTTCTTTGGTACTGTTTCCCTCACGCAGACCTTGCTTCCGCTCGTCCTGAAATCCCCCGCCGGGCGTATTGTAAATGTCTCCAGCGTAAGAGGTTCGTTAACGCTCAATGCCAATGCAGGCAACCCGGTATACGACGGGAAAGTACTGGCTTACGACAGTAGCAAAGCAGCATTGAATATGTTTACTACACATTTGGCTTATGCCTTAAAGGATACGAATATAAAGGTGAATTCCATCCATCCGGGCTGGGTGCGCAGCGATATGGGTGGTGATAATGCCGAGTTGGATATACAACAAGGCAGTGAGACCAGTATTCAATATGCCTTACTGGACGAAAATGGGCCGACAGGCAGATTTTTCTTTAAAGACGATACCATTCCGTGGTAAACCTTGTTTTCATCAGCTATTCACATATTTATAGCCGTCTCAAAACCATTTGTTGTGGCTTTGAGCGGTTTTTTCGGAATTTTTAATCAACGACATGGACACAACGAACAATACCATTTTCATTACCGGCGGCTCGGCCGGAATCGGTTTTAAAGTCGCTAAACTGTTTTCAGAAAGAGGAAACAGCGTGATCATTAATGGACGGAGTAAAGAGCGTTTGGAAAACGCGCTGGAACAATTGCCTGGAGCAAAAGCTATTCAGGGCGACATATCCATTGAAAGTGAGCGCACCCGAATTGCAGGAACACTTCTTAAAGAGTATCCCGATTTAAATGTCATCATCAACAATGCGGGGGAGGCATATTATTACAATCTTGGGATTGATGTGAATGCGAAGGAACATGCTGAAAAGGAAATCAATACCAATTACCTGAGCATTATCCATTTTACCGAGCTTATGCTGCCGACTTTGCTAAACAGGGGAAATGCTGCGATTGTAAACGTCTCCTCTATTGCCGCATTGCGCTCCAACATGGCCATCCCCACCTATTCGGCAAGCAAGGCCGCATTACATTTTTACACGCAGGCATTACGCCATTCGTTATCGGAAACCAATGTAAAAGTATTTGAGTTAATGCCACCCATGGTCAATACCGATTTTTCGGCTGCTATTGGCGGAGCAACTAAAGGCATAGCCCCTGAAGAAGTTGCCAATGAATTTTTTTCTGCTTTCAAAAATGACCGGTTTGAAATTCCTGTGGGAAAGACGAAACCTATTTTTGAAGCATACTTAAATGCAATGTCAGATTTTCTGAAGTAACCAACACTTATGAAGTAATGAATAAATACCTACTAATTTTTTCCCTGTATTGCTTTTAATATTGTAATCCTGTGACGGTAATAAG
>QFQM01000558.1 GCA_003243255.1 Flavobacterium psychrophilum
CTACTCTGACAGTAACACCTTTATCTTGGAAGTATTGCAGTCGATTAATCACATCTGTAGTTGACCTGCCAAGCCTGTCAATGCTTTCTATCGTTAGAAAATCAACCTGTCCTGATTCAATTGCTTGAAGCATTTTAAGCCCCTCTGAGCGTTTATCTAGTGATACAGCTCCCGATATAAAATCAATGAATAATAATTCATCTGGGTGGCTCTTTTGCAGTTGTCGAGCTGGGTTCTGGGCATCTGTAGAACATCTTACATACCTGGCTTTCATTATCCTTTAAATTTTAGTGTGAATAATCCTCTTACTGATAACATTCTTTGGATGGCGATAAACTCATTCCAATCTATCCTGCTCGTTGTATAGGCTCGTTCAGACAGGCCGTGAATGCGGAAAAGAATATCATTATCATTTTGGTTGGTTGCGTTGCTTAGAAACGTTTTAAATGTGGTCATAATGCTTGTGGTTTTAATTTTTAGTAATTGATAACCACCATCACCTGCATCAGATTCATTTAAACCTTGTTATTAATATTTATCGTACAATTTAATATATTCAATATCCTTATCAATGCGCTCCTGTAGCTCATCGAAATAGACATTGTGCACTTCCCTCTTTACTGATAAGTCAGGATTTAAAAGGAAGTAACTGTATGTATCATCATAGCTTAGGCGCACGAATACGACCCCAGAATGATGTCTACCATTTACTAAGAGGATAAGCCCAAGGTTATTGTAATTAACAGCTTTCTCAACACCCCAGCTCCAAAAGATTTGTTGATTGGTATGCTGTAATAGCTTTAGTGTTTCAACTGGGTCAAACTCACGTTGTACCAGCTCTTCATATTTCGGATTTTTAACTATCTTTGTCATATCTAATGTATTTATAGTTCTCACGAATTATGATGCAGGAAGCCAGTGTTAGCGCACTGGCTTTTTTTATTTGGTGGTATCAATATTTCAATGTACTTGTAGTTGTTATTTCCAACACTGTAAAAGTACAAAATTGAAAAATACTGTGCAAATAAAAGATAAGCTTTTTGCACAATTATTTTAAACGTATTTTCTGGCATTCCTGAATATTTATATAACCACGTTTAGGCTATAGCCTATTCCTGCACAATAACTATAAGGTTAATTTATAGTGAGCTGGTACGGTCTAGTGTGAGGTCATAAAAAAATCCCTGATTTCTCAGGGATTCTTGTTGCAATAGCTTATCGCATCTATAAGCTATCACTAACCAACCGAGCGCAAAAGTATATCCTGCATCATCAGTTGGCAATGTGAGATTTTACCTAAATGTTATAAGATTCTGCATTGCTTTTTTTAGTGGGAAATATTTATGCAAGTTTCTATAGTTATCAGCGATTTTTGAGCTAATACGATTTCTGGAATCGGTCTTTTATGCGCGTGATTCTAGGTTTTTGAAGGTATTTAAGAATCCTTTTTATAATGTGCAATAATATAATTTTATAAAAAATATTTTTGTAGATTCAAATCATGAAAATTGAGCAGAAAGAACTTTTATCAAAACTAGATACGGGAAGGTTACGCTTTCTAAAAGAAGAAGCTGAAAAATACATTGCAAATCAGATTGATTCTGAAAACATTATTATAAGCAAGGCTACTGGAATGTTTCAGTTATTTTTAGCAGCATTAATATCAATTGTAGGTTATCTATGTACCTTAGAAAATTTGACATCAAAATATCAATTATTATTCTGTGGTTTAGTGTTTTTAATTTTTATAGGTAAAGCAGTGTACCTGCTTCATCAGTGTATTTATCCATCAAAAACCTTTTCTGTTGGTATTATTCCTAAAGATATCTTGTATGAAGATGTGCTT
>QFQM01000559.1 GCA_003243255.1 Flavobacterium psychrophilum
CGGCAGCCCGTCTTTGCCGAGGTTGTTATAGGTCTGCACCGGGCGCACCGAGCAGAACTGTTCCTGGCCGTTTTTGCAGTCGGCGCATTCCCGGCAGGAATCGACCATTACGCCCACCCCGCCGAGCTGTCCCACCGCGAACTTTTTTACGTGCGGGCCCACGGCGGCGATGCGGCCCACGATCTCGTGGCCGGGCACCATGGGAAAGATGCCGGGGAACCATTCGTTGCATCCCCCAACTGTACATCGTGCGCGCCGAGGTATCTCCGTTGGAACTGCCAGGGCGCCAGGGGCGTTTCGGCCGACTGGACCGCGAAGCCTTTTGCTTGGATCATGGGGGATTTGTTTCGGGCAAAGTTCGCGGGCGGCGGGGCGCGAAGGTTATCCAAATCAGGGAAAGGAGGAGCCGAAAAGGGGTGGGCGGGAAAAAAGGGGCATACCGTAGTTTCCGCAATTTTTTGTCTGAAAATTTTTATATTATTAGACCGCGATTTGCCCCCCCAACCCCTAGCTGCCATATATACATGGGAGTCAGGTGGCGTAGCATTGGGAAGAAAAAACTATCAAAAAAATTACTTCTAGAATTGCCTGTCGATAAAATCGCCCAATAAAGCAAACTAATCTAGTCTGCAGAGCAGGACAAAAGTGTTTGTCAACGCACGTACCTTATTCGGAGCTTTCTCCTTCTCTTTTCGGACTAGCGTTAGCATGTACAAATTCAAAGTGTTAGTAGAACGACCAGTAAAAAATAATTTCATGGTTCTTACTGTATGTATGCAGCACTATTGTCGAACCCGCCCTCGTTACGATTGCTGCAACCATCCAATACACATAACGCAACAACTTCTATTGTGTTTCAATAAATTGACTAAAAAATAGATCTTCGGCTATTTACATACTATGCGCAAATACATACGTTGTACGCAATTTTTTGACCAACCAAACCTAACGTGAAAATTCTGACAAATACAATCACAATACTTGCTGAAATAGCAGGACTGATATTATCTATTATTTGGTACAAAAAGACGGGAGAGATTGAACCTCTTATCGGAGTTGTTGCGACAAGTTCAGCACTTATTGTTAGTGTGTTATTGAAATTTGCAAACAGACCAAGAATTGTTTTGCATCACAGATGGACACATTCTGGACGAAATCCGCAAGGATATACGGCTAACAATCCGCCAGTCATACACGTAGGTGTTGACAAACCTGACATGTATTGGAGACTAACATGGAATTATATTCTTGAAATCAGAAACAATTCAAGTTTTATAGCTTATAACATTCAAATAAAGTATATCAATTTGCCTGACAAAACATTCATTGAAGGAGAATTCGGAAAAATTGAACCATTTCAGACACATGAAATAAGAGAGTTTCATGTTAAGCTTATTCAAAACGTTACAGGCAATCACGTTGACGCAGATAACTATTTAGAAAACAATCCAGCTATTTTGACTGAGCAGTTTAGAATTCAGTTAAACTATACTGATGAACATGGCTTCCCATTCAGTACAGTTTATCATTGGACGAAAGACGAGAGCAAGTTTAAGATATTTCATTAAAACTGCGTACAACAGGCGGTTTGGCAATATGGCGGGGCAACGAATATATTCTCAACTTTTTGTTCGCCGTTCAGCTTCAGTTCCAACCGACGAATAAAGCCGAGCAGTAGAATAAACAATAAACTTTTATTTATAAATTTAGCAGCGGTTCCGGGCTGGACGTTTTTCAAATACCGCCACATCGCCAAGCCGTGTTCTTTGGCTGTAATACAGCAAGATCGTTTACTTTTAAAGGTCTTTGACCAAAGTTTTGTTTTGCTTGACAAAACAC
>QFQM01000560.1 GCA_003243255.1 Flavobacterium psychrophilum
CTAAAACCCCACTTGTTGGATGGGCAAAAAGAAAAAACCCGTCGAGTGCTTGGCTGCTTTTTTTATCTGTGGGCTGTTTAGTAGCTGGCAGTTGGTTGTTTATGTGTTTGTTTTTGATGCGTTGAGGCAATTTTAGAAGGTTTATGCTGGGTTTTAGGTTAAGAAGTTAGTTTTTGAGTCAAAACATGCACTCGTTTTGTTAAACTCCAAAAAAAAATTATGTTTTGATGGATAAAAGTTCCTTAGAAATCAACCAAACCATTCGTTTTAAACATTTAGCAACCATTTTTTAGTCAGAAACAACTCCGAACCCAACAAAATCTAACAAACAGTTCGTTTTTAACTAAAAAGCACCCAAAAACCGCACGTTTATCAAAGGAAAGCAAAAAGAAAAGACCCGTTGAGTGCTTGGCTGTTCTTTTTCCGTGGGCTTTTGAGTGTTGGGCAGTCGGTTGTTTATGTGCTTGTTTTTGGGAATTTTGGATGCGTTGAGGCAATTTAGAAGGTTTATACTGGGTTTTGAGCTAAGAAGTTAGTTTTCAGATTAGAAATAGCTGGCAATCTTTTTACTCTTTTGTTTTGGGGGCTTTTTGAGTGCTGGGCAGTCGGTTGCTTGTTGAATGCACTGAAATCTGTCGATTTTTCGAATAATTTAGAAGGTTTATGCTGGGTTTTGGGCTAAGAAGCTGATTCTTGGGTTAGGAGAGCGTCCATTTCTGTTGAAATTAGGAAAAATTTAAGGTTTTGAACAGAGTTTTAAGGCGAATTATTGACTCCAAGTTGTATTCCTACTCATAGACCAAATTTGAACTCAACAACGCCTGGCAATAAATTACCGTATTCTCTCTAGAATGAGGGCCTTATTTTTCAAACACCCAACATTTTCGGACAAAACAAGCAGACACACCAAGAAGAATGTAGGCAAAAAACGGTTGCCAAGAGAAAACGCTTTTAATTCTTGCAAAAATGCATGGGATTTCATCCAATTTCAGCCAGAAAATGACTTTTGTCCTTTTTTAAAAGGGGATCTTCTTTTTCTCAACCCCCTCCCAAAGAGGCGTTCTTTTAGAGAGAGGCCTTTTTAAAAGGGGATCTTCTTTTTCTCGACCCCCTCCCAAAGAGGCCTTCTTTTTGGACCCCCTCCCAAAGAGGCCTTTCTAAAAGGGAGCCTTCTTTTTCTCGACCCCCTCCCAAAGAGGCTTTATTTCAAAGAGAGGCCTTTTTAAAGGGGGGCCTTCTTTTTCTCGACCCCCTCCCAAAGAGGCTTTATTTCAGAAAGAGGCCTTATTTTAGAGAGAGGCTTTATTTTAGAAAGGGGCCTTCTTTTTCTCGACCCCCTCCTCCCAAAGAGACTTTATTTTGGAGAGAATACGGTATGTTGTTGATCGAGAAGGACGCACCCTGTTTGCACAAAGTTTCAGTAACAAACCTTAATTTGAGGACAACATTTCAGATACAATAACCAAAAAGTTGTACAAGCAATGGAAAACTTTAAGTAGAGTGAAAACACAGACTACTTAAACAAATAGAGAAAAATTAAAGTTGAAACACGAGCAGGTAATTTTATTGGATTGGGGATTAACGTCCACAAAATCGGTGGCAATTCAACTATACCGGAAGCTGTTAGCCTAATCTATTCCTGTTAAATGAGGAGCAAGTACAGGGTGACTCAAAATAAACGGTAATTTTCCCTTCAACAACATGTTCCTTTGCAGGATCAAAGGACTTTCTGCCTGAGGGTCTAAAGAATCTGCCCAAAAAGGCAAAAAGCATTCGACATTTGCTATTCCAAGAACGTCTCCGATTCATGTACTAGGCAAACCCACCAGTGCTTGA
>QFQM01000561.1 GCA_003243255.1 Flavobacterium psychrophilum
CGGCGCCGTGGATGGCCTCGCGCGCATTCCTGCCGGCCATGCGCTGCTCCTGTATGGCGACGTCCACCATCATGATGCCGTTCTTCTTGACGATGCCGATCAGCAGGATCACGCCGATCATGGCGATCACCGAGAACGGCGTGTCGAAGATCAGCAGCGCCAGCGTGGCGCCTATGCCGGCCGAGGGCAGTGTCGAGAGAATCGTCAGGGGATGGATGGCGCTTTCGTAGAGCACGCCCAGCACCAGGTAGACCGTTGCCAGGGCCGCAAGGATCAGCAGCGGCACCGCGCCCACGGACTGGGCGTAGGCCTGGGCCGCACCGGCAAAAGAGCCGTGGACCGTGGCCGGCATCCGGATCTGCGCGACCGCCTCGTCTATGGCCTGCTGCGCCTGGCTCAGCGAGCCGCCCTGTGGCAGGTTGAAGGAGATGGTGGCGGCCACCGTGCCGCCCTGGTGGTTCACCTGGGTGGCCGTGTGGCTGCTGCTCCAGGTGGCCAGCGCCGACAGCGGCACCATGGTCTCCGCCGCCGTGGCGACGGCGCTGCCGCTGGAGCTGCCGCCGCGGCTGTTGGAGATGGCGTTGTTGAGCAGGTTGGCCTGGGCGCTGCCTGCGCCTGTGGTGGTGGCACCTGTGGCGCCCGTGGCGTGATAGACCGTGATCCCCGAAACCAGCCGGCCCGACATCTGCGTCTGCTGCGTGCCTGCGGAGTTGGCGGCGGCCGTGCTGAGATAGATCTGGTCCAGGGCCTCGGGCGACTGCCAGTAGCGCGGTGCGTACTCCATGACCACGAAATACTGGTTGCGCGGGTTGTAGATGGTGGAGACCGTGCGCTGGCCGAAGGCGTCGTAGAGCACGCTGTCGATCTGGTTGGGCTGAAAGCCGTAGCGCGCGGCCATGGCGCGGTCCACGGTCACGAAGGTCTGCAGGCCGTGCTGCTGGAGGTCGGAGTTCAGGTCGAGCAGCCTGCCGGGCTGGCTGCCCAGCTGTTCGAGCAGCCTGGGCACCCAGACATTGAGCGTCTGCGCGTCGTCGCAGGTCAGCGTGTACTGGTATTCGGCGGCCGACTGCCGCCCGCCGATGCGCAGGTCCTGCTGCGCCTGCAGGAACAGCCGGGCACCGGACACCGCATTGAGCCGGGGCCGCAGGCGGTCCACCACCTGCGAGGCCGACAGGCCGCGCTGGGACAGGGGCTTGAGCTGGATGAAGACATTGGCCGAATTCAGCGCCCGTCCACCGGTGAAGCCCGCCACCGCCTGGACGGCGGGGTCGTCCTGCACGATCTGCTGCAGTTGGGCGAGCTTTTTCTCCATGGCGGGGAACGAGATGCTCTGGTCCGCAATGATCTGCCCGATCAGAATGCCCGTGTCCTGCTCGGGAAAGAAGGTGCCCGGCACATGGCGCAGCAGCGCCACATTGCCGGCCACCAGCAGCACCAGCACGATGCCCGTGAGCAGCGCATGGTCGAGCACCGCGTCCAGCGACCGGCTGTAGCCTTGCCTGAACCGCTCGAACCCGGCCTCCAGCGCCCTGCGCACCCGGGTGGGCGGGCGGTCCAGCGACTCGCGCGTGAGCAGGTAGGCGCACATCGTGGGCGTGACGGTCAGCGAGACCACCAGCGACAGCAGGATGGCGATGGACAGCGTCATCGCCAGCTCATGGAACAGCAGCCCGACGATGCCCGGCATGAGCAGGATGGGCAGGAACACCGCGATCAGCGACAGGCTCATGGACATCACCGTGAATCCCACCTCTGCGCTGCCGCGCAGCGCCGCCTCCCTGGGAGGCATGCCGTCCTCCATGTGCCGCATGATGTTCTCCAGCACCACGACGGC
>QFQM01000562.1 GCA_003243255.1 Flavobacterium psychrophilum
CAATAAGGACATTATCTTTTACTGTACACCCATGCACAATAGCATTATGCCCTATTGAAACATTATTACCAATGTTGGTCGGATGCTTTTGGTAAGTAGCATGTATAACCGCCCCATCCTGGATGTTGACCTTATTTCCAATTTTTATATAATGCACATCTCCACGTATCACAGCATTAAACCAAACGCTGCATTGTGCACCTAAAACAACATCACCAATTATGGTTGCATTGTCTGCAACAAAACAATCTTCCGGAATCTCAGGATACTTTCCGTTAACTTCTCTTATTACCATATGTTCTAAAAAAATTGTCCCGATAGAAATCTATCGGGACTGAATTAACAATATCTGTTTTGATTAGTTAACTGCAGGACAGTTACAATCATATTTCTCTCTTTTACAGAACAGATTAACACCTAATGTTATTTGGTGGAAACCACTGTTATCAAATCTAACATTTCCAGTCAGATAAGAGTATGTATACGCAAACATGAAGTTTTTGTAATTGATACCAATGATTGGAGTAAAGTACTGAAGATTTTGATCTGAAGTATCTCCTCCGTCAATATACTGAGCTCCTTCAAGGCTTCTTCTGTATGATAAACCTCCCCATAGCCTACCGAAATCCATTTCTTTGTAAAGCTTAAGGTTGATATCTATTGTTTTTTCTTTTGTCTCATCAACAGCCTGGAACATGATTGATGGCTCCCATTGTAAAGATTCCTGGAAACCAAAAACATAACCTACTGTAAAAAGGTATTTTCTTAAGTTGTCGCTCTCGATATCAGTATAAATATCCCTTTTGCTTGCAATTACGTTCATAGCTGTAAAATGCGCATAGAAATCAAGGTAGTGATATGAAGCTCCTATATCCACATTGAAATAAGAATCTTTTTGTTTCATACCTCCGTCAACAATCGGATCAAACTCAGGGTCGAACTTAGTTTCATCAAGACGGCTAGCGATAAGACCTGCATTAATACCAAACGATAATTGATTCAAATCGTAATCACTCCTCGAAAAACGAATATGGTGAGCATAGGTAAGCTTTGCTCCCGTTTGCGAATGATAACCGTTCTGATCGTTAAACGCTATCGCTCCGATACCTGAAGAAGGCCCAACACTTCCATTAAAACTAAGGGTTTGCAACTGAGGAGCATCATCCTGCCCAAACCACTGCTGACGTGCAGTAAGCCTAATTTTAGCACAATTAGCCGCTCCGGCCATTGAAGGGTGAATCAGGTAGTAATTATCAGACAGATAATCCGAATAAACGGCTATACCTTCCTGAGAAAAAGACAGTTGTGTTAATAACAATCCAAAAATTAAAGAAATCTTTTTAAAATTCATGTCGACCTTTTCGTTTAATGAGAATGCGCTTTTTTATTTAACCACAGACAATTAGTGTTCAATAACCTCATTTGGTTACAGTACTTTGTATATATGTAACCCCTTTATTTTACAGTAATTTTCCATAGCGGTCAAATATATAAATTTTTGTCATAGGTTGGTAATATAATCCTAATATTATTATAAAAAATGCTGTCATCTCTGACAGCATTTTTCAAATATTCTACAAATCTTCTATCTCTTAAGTGAGAAATGCGATTTAAATTCACGTATTACCGTTGTTGTCCCGTCAAATTCAGGGTAAGTAACGGTAAACCAGTAGTCGGTTGCAGGTACAGGGGTTCCGTTGAAGGTACCGTCCCAGCCTCCGCCTTCATCCGGGCTGATCTGCTTGATCAGCTTGCCGTAGCGGTCAAAGATGTAGATCACAGAACCTGTGTCCTGCAGCCCGATGATGTTCCAGGTGTCGTGGAAGCCATC
>QFQM01000563.1 GCA_003243255.1 Flavobacterium psychrophilum
TTTGTTATTTTTGAAATTATTATTTAACATTTTTTAACACTATGAAAAAATTATTAACCATTGCTTTAATTTTACCTGTATTAGGGTTTTCCCAAACTAAAGACTATTTTTTTGAAAATCTTAAAACTCAAGTATTACTAACAAACTCACATAATAACAATCAATATGACCCTGACAAAGTAGTTCTATACGGAAAATGTATTAAATATGCTTTTGGTTACAATTTCAATACAATGAGAATTTTTAATACTTCAATTAAAGAAAACCCTTGGGATAATTGTGATGAATGCAAACAAAAAATTAAAATTCAGTGCGAACCACTTTTAATTATAGGACAAAGGTTTTATCCACAGCAAATGAACATGGAAGCAGACTATTCTGATGATATTCTAAAAGCAATAACAACAGATATAAAAAATGAAAAGAATTTTATACCCAAGAGTTATGTTATAGAAGTAGCAAGATGTTTAAATTATAAAAAAGGAATTCTTTACAAAAATATGTCGTTTATAACTAAAAAGACAAGTTTCTTTAACAACGACACAGATACAAAAGAATGTAATTTCATACTAAACCTAAAACCATAAACCAATGAAAACTATAATTTTAATTTTATTTATTACACCAATAACAGTATTATCACAAGTAAAAGATCTATCAAAAAATGAAGCTTTTCAAGCTTTCAAAATTTCAGAATTAAGAAAATCGGAAAAAATACCGTTATCAAAATTTGAATATATTTATAAAACCGCTAAATGCGTACAAAAGAATTATTCAGATAAAGAATTTAACCCAGATGCATTGAAATTAAAAACAATGCCTATATTTTCAAACAAATCTGCTAAAAAACACGAAATTGACTTACAAAATGACTACGATATAATATCAGGAGACAAACGATTATTTAGATATTACGGAGTCTTTATGGCATTTCCAAAAACAGACGACAACGGGAAAAAAACACAATGTCTATAGCTATTTCCAAGGCTTAGTAATATTTCTATCATACCAAATTTTAGGTCTTAAATTACCTCTAATAAAATCAGATGCAGCGAAATATCTCCGAGTCCAACCAAGTTTATTAACAGGATAATTTTTCATGCTACTCAAAGATTTCATAGTCTCATTATAATATATTGAGGCTATTCTTTCTAAATCAGTAATACCATTACAAAGAGAAATACTATTTTTAAAAAAATTATAACTCACCCCACCTAAACCAGTACCATACAAATTTTGTAATAACATTGCTAAAAGTTTTGGATGTATTTTATATGCCCTTGATGACAAATAAAGATCTACAACCGGAATAACAGGATAAAAATAATTATAAACAAGTTGTCTAGCAGTTGGTTCATCTATAGTATCACCCATACGAACAGGTCTAATAACTTTACCAGTATTAGAAAGCCAAGCCGTAGAACCATATCCTATAGTAATTCTTCCGTCTTTTAAATCGTAAGCCCTAGACTCATAACCCTCAAAAGTTCTAATAAAACTACAAATTTCTGCTAAAGAAGTAAGTTCAAATTTATCTACTAATTTCATAGGTTGTAAAATTGTATTTTGTGTTAGTCCGAGAGCCGTCATTAGTTCCTCAAAACCTTTGAAGCCGAGTAAAAAAAATAATGGAGGCATATTTTTAATTTTTATATTAATATTTATTTTTAAAACAAAAGCGTTGCGCAGTGCAACGCTTTTTTTTTCTGAAATTGTTTATTCTTTATCTTTTGGTTTATCCCAATCTCTTACACCGTCAAGCATATCGATAATGTAAAGCAATTGACCTACATAAACCTTGATAACAGGTAAGTTTTTTCTTACAACTC
>QFQM01000564.1 GCA_003243255.1 Flavobacterium psychrophilum
TACCGACAATGAGGCAGCAAACTCCTTAGCTGTTCTGATGCGGATAGGTGTGCTGATGTTGATACTGGATGTTTCCTTCTCCAACAAATTAAAAAACTCGTGCACATGTTTAAATTCTTCCGAGACGCTATCCGGCTTTGGAAAATGAGCTACACGAATACTATCAATAATCAATAATTGCAAATGCGCTTGCATCGCCTCATCGCGTAATGGATTCCCGGAAATTTCTTCTTCGCTCATGTGCGCAAAATGCCTGGTGAGCGATGGAACATCACTTGACGTAAGTCGGATTACACTTTTACTTTTGTCAGTAAACAAGGCATGTTTATCGATGGTAGCCTTTAATTGCTGATGCTCATCGATGTAGGATTTTTTAAATAAAACATAGTATCCTGCACCCTGACCTTCCGTAAGATTCTTCCAGGATATGATATCGTTGGGATGAATAAACAGGATGGTCGGTTCGTCAATGTAATAGGTATTTAACCCCATAGTAAATACTCCTATACCTTCAGTTGTGATCAGCACCTTGTAGAAATCTCTTCGATTTGGTGATAAGTAATTTTTACAATCATTCTCTTTACGATCAAATACCCGGATCGTCCAGTCTTCATAATATTCACGATACACAGGAATCAGATCGGGAAGATTACGCAATGTGTCAATTACCTTAGAATCTAATGTTTGCTGGGGCATCGTGAAGCTGTTTATTTAAAGTTATCCATTTTCGTTTTAATCTGAAATTCAACAGGACTCAAAACACTGTACTTCAATGGCTAAATCTTTCATGTCCTGCTTTAGTTTTTGATACGCCCTTGTATTCTCCAGATGATTAAAACATAGCTCGTTTGAAAGCATGAAGATCACCTGGCCTGTTCCGTCCTTACGCATGTAGAAAGAAATTATATAGACACTTTCCAGCAATGATTGAAGGTGAATATCCCTTTTAAGATCATTGATGATAAGCATATCAATGCACTTATAGTGATTCAATATTCCTGCTAACTCATCATACAGCTTATCCAAGTCAGAATTGTAGAATACCGTTTGCCCACGACCTTCTAAATATTTCTTCGTTGCCGGATATAGGCCAGTGTCTTCACCTATAATCAGCCAAACTTTCTGTTGTACTACTTCGTCACTTTGTACCGCAACCATAGTATGTCGTGTTGTAAGCGTTCAACTGAAATTAACTGAAGATGAGCAGAAGGCTGTTGCTTCACCTCTTCTCTAATATCAAACAGGGCAGGTGTATTCAACATTCCATCTACAACGGGAAATTGTAACACGCTTAGCTCATCCACCAAAACCGCTTTCAAAACAGATCCGTTGATTCCACCGCCACCTTCCAGAAGCAATCTTTTGATGTTGAAGAGATTGAAAAGCTTTTCCATCACAACTTCAAAATCAATTTCTGTCGCTCCACCAAAGATGTAGGAGATATTCTTGTTTTTAAGATAGTTCAAATAGGCATCCGAAACTTTCTTGGTTAACACGGCAATGATATGATCACCATCAACGTATGCATCATCGTAAAAGAGTTTGCCTGCTGCATCAACAACAATAGCAAATGCCTCTGCGTTGTAGGCTGCAACAAAATCCGAGAGATCGATCTTTTGTTTTGGTGGATTTAATTTCACCTCTTCCTTGCTGGCAAAATGCAGTTCCATCGTTACTCTCCCTACCATCCATGCATCACCTTCCAGTAATTCACCGGTCCGTTCATACTCTTCCATTCCCTTTATGTCACCCCAATGCTCTCCATCAATTCTTCCATCGACAGATATACCCATGTGTGTAATTATATAAGGCTTCATCTCTTTTAAATT
>QFQM01000565.1 GCA_003243255.1 Flavobacterium psychrophilum
ATTAATTTCCAGCTAATGGTCAGATCATTGAAGCTGGGCCTCCCCATAATGCTGGCAAGCCTGTTTAGTATTATCATCAATTTCGGAGACAAGTTCTTCCTGGAGAAAAAAGTGGAATACCAAAAACTATCGGTTTATTACCTCGCATTTGCGTGTGCCAGCATCATTTCTATCATTTCCAATTCTTTGCAAAACGTATGGTTGCCTTTATTCCTTAAAGAAAAAGACCTGCTTGCCAATATCAAAAAGACCAATAAAATGGTAATGCAGCTAATACTTGTCCTTGTTGGCCTATCCATAGCCATTATGTTGGCTATCTACTGCTGCCTTAAGCTGTCCATTATTCCCAATAGCTATGATGAAGTGATCTATGTGTTGCCCTTAATGCTGGCAGGCCAGATTGTTATCTGCCTTGCATTGCTCTATAGCAATTACCTTACTTATTTCGAAAGAACATCGGTGGTTCTGTGGGCAGGATTGTTCGTATCTGCCGGCAGCATAGGACTCAACATGCTGCTGATACCTGTTTGGAAAATATATGGAGCAGCCATCACGATCTTGTTTTCCAACACCTGTTACCTGGCAATTTATTACCTTATCATAAGATTTTACCAAAAAAGACACCTTGTAACCATAACTAAAACAGAAAGCTAATACCCTCGATACCTTTATCATGCTAAGAAAACTGATCAATACATACATTTCAAAGATCAAAAAGGAGCCTTACAATATAGACGCCTCCATACCTACTTCTTACCTTTATGGGTTCGTCTTCTCCAGGGTTATTATGCTCCTGAGAGGCAAGATCAGGTTTATAGGACGCAGGCAAACGCCCTTTGTAGGTTCCTCTGTAACCCTTAAAGCCAAATCCCTCTTTAAGATGGGCTATGGCGTTACGATTGGAAATGGCTGCTATATAGATGCATTATCTGTGGAGGGCATCCAGTTCGGAAACAATGTTTCAATAGGTCCACGCACAAAAATAGAATGCACAGGAAGCATCAGGACCCTCGGAAAGGGTCTTACAGTAGAAGATAATGTAGGGCTTGGATCAGATAACTTTTATGGGTGCGCCGGAGGTATATCGATTGGCCAGGACACCATCATCGGAAACTTCGTAAGCTTCCATGCAGAAAATCACCGGTTTTCTGACAGGAATATCCCAATACGACTGCAGGGAGTGACCCACGAGGGAATCAAAATCGGCCAAAACTGTTGGATTGGCGCAAAAGTTACAATCCTGGACGGAGTAATCATTGAAGATGGGTGTATTATTGCAGCCGGTGCATTGGTAAAAGCCGGGGTATATAAAAAAGAAGGCATTTATGGGGGCGTCCCCGCAAAGTTGATAAAACACAGGTTTAGTGAATAATCAATCAATAACCATAAATAAGTATTTACCGATTGTCATTCTGTACTTTTTTCTGAATGGCTTTCTGCTTCCCATTGGGTTGTTGTACACAACTTTGCTGACCCCGCTCCTGATCCTCTGGCTGGCGAAGTACCCAATCATTAAATACGTACCCCTCTTTTTTCTATTTATACTTCCATTTTCAGTCATACATTTTATAAATGGCGTGGAATATTTCTATTACTTCAAGTCGTTGCTGTTGCTATTTTCGGTGTACATTTTTGGTCTCGCATTCTACCAGTTTTTAGAAGTTTGCCAGTCATTAAGGACCATCTATAAAGACCTTGTTTTGATCAATGGCGTTATGGTACTGGTATCCATAGCATTCCTCTTTATCCCAAGCCTTGAGCTGGTTTTCTGGAACGACAACCAGATGTCGTTGGGAAATGTATCTGTGAGGCGCTTGAAAATGCTCAC
>QFQM01000566.1 GCA_003243255.1 Flavobacterium psychrophilum
GGTAAGGCGACCGGCCGGTTTGGCGGGTCGTTGAGAGGATTGCAACAGATGCCCGGCGCGAACTTTTGTACGATTCCGACCCGAAGTTGGTCAGATCCGCTGCGGCCTATGCCCTGCCGAGCGGGCAATTTCCGCGCGCAAAAAAAGAGGCCCGTACCGCGCTGCCAGCACGGACGGGCCTCGAAAGGGTGACAGCCGGAGGGACGGCGGTCAGTGCAGCGCCACCTGCGGCGTACGCCGCTCGTCGCTGGGGCAGAGGGCGAAGTGCTCGCGGTAGCAGCGCGAGAAGGTCTGCGCCGAGAGGAAGCCGCAAGCGGCTGCCACCTCGACCACGCTGAGGCGGGTACGGCGCAGCAACTGGCGCGCGCGCACCAGGCGCAGGCGCAGGTAGTAGCGCGCCGGCGAGCACTGCAGATGGCGCTCGAACAGGCGCTCCAACTGGCGCCTCGACAGCGCGACGAACCCCGCCAGCTGGCCGAGTTCGAGCGGCTCCTCGAGGTTGCTCTCCATCAGGCTGATCACCTCGCGCAGCTTGGGGCTGGGCTCGTCGCCGCACAGGTGCAAGGGCATCTGCGCCGGCAGCGGCTCGCAGCGGACCAGCTCGAACGCCAGGGTCTCGGCGATCGCCCTGACCAGCGGCTGGCCATGCCGACCGGCGATCAGCTGCAGCATCAGTTCCAGCCCCGCCGCGCCGCCGGCGGCGGTAGCGCGGTCGCGGTCGACGACGAAGGGCTGGGCGCTCAGCGCCACGCCGGGAAACGCGCGCTGCAGATCGACCCGGCAGCGCCAGCTGGTGCTGCACTGGTGGCCCTCCAGCAGACCGGCGCGCGCCAGCGTCCAGCTGCCGCTGCCGAGCGCGCCGAGAAACCGCCCGGGCTGCGCCTGCTGCCGCAGGTAGCGCTCCAGTTCGGGCCGCTCGCGCGCCTGCGCGGCATCGCTGCCACAGAGGATCAGCCCGTGCAGCTCGCCCGCCGCGTCGGCGGCGCCATCCGGGGTGATCCACATGCCGTTGCTGGCGCGCAGCGGCCGGCCCTGCAGGCTGAGCGTCTGCCAGCGGTACAGGCTGCGCCCGGCCAGCTGGTTGGCCAGGCGCAGCGGCTCCAGCGCGGCGGCCAGGGCTACCAGGCTGAACTGGTCATCCAGCAGAAAGCCGATCGACTCCACGGCGGCAAGGGTCGGCAGTTTCTCGAAACGGGTCATTGCGGCAGTCCTCGACAAAACCAGCGGGCAGGAGAATCAGCACTCGACCTGGCTCACCGCCAGGCCGCCACGCGAGGTTTCCTTGTACTTGTCGTGCATGTCGGCGCCGGTGTCGCGCATGGTGCGGATCACCCGGTCCAGCGAGATGTGGTGCTCACCATCGCCGCGCAGGGCCATCTGCGCCGCGTTGATCGCCTTCACCGCGGCGATCGCGTTGCGCTCGATGCACGGCACCTGCACCAGCCCGCCGACCGGGTCGCAGGTCAGCCCCAGGTTGTGTTCCAGGCCGATCTCGGCGGCGTTTTCCAGTTGCTCGGGGCTGGCGCCGAGCACTTCGGCCAGACCCGCCGCAGCCATGGCGCAGGCCGAGCCCACCTCGCCCTGGCAGCCGACTTCGGCGCCGGAGATCGAGGCGTTCTTCTTGCACAGGATGCCCACCGCCGCGGCGGCCAGCAGGTAGTCGACCACGTCGGCGTCGCTGGCGTCCGGGTTGAAGCGCATGTAGTAGTGCAGCACCGCCGGGATGATCCCCGCCGCGCCGTTGGTCGGCGCGGTGACCATGCGCCCGCCGGCGGCGTTTTCCTCGTTCACGGCCAGGGCATAGAGGTTGACCCACTCCATGGCCG
>QFQM01000567.1 GCA_003243255.1 Flavobacterium psychrophilum
ATCCCATAACGCTCTCGCCTCTTCAGATAAAGTAATACAGATACGTTCTTCATTTTTTTCTCTACGCTCTATCCCGTCTTGTAAATGCTTAACGAGAATAGATAAAAAACCATCAAGCCCTGGCTCATCAGACCATGAACAGGCATCAGGGATATCGCACAATTCAGGTATTTGCTCAAGATCGATTAATAATAAACGGGCTAAGAACCCTGAATTTCTTAACTTTTTTCCTTGCTTGTTTATAAAGTCGTTAAATAATGTAGGTTGCAGTAAAAGCAATATGGTCAGCCGGACATCATCAACATCGTAGCTGTCACGAGATGCTCTACTGTCTGAGATTCTCCCTTCTCCCCAAAGAGAGTTGAGTACTGATATATCGCGAAAAAGGCTACTGTGAAACACCCCTCCGGCTTCATCAGAACCGAGCATTAATGACGGAGATCCCAGAGCTAATGTCTTTTTAAGTCCCTCGCTTGTCGAATCATTTTTAGTCAGATACTTTCTTACGGGTGCTACCGGTCCACTTTTCTGACATTCCTCCAGTGCTTCGCGTGTTTCAGCTACATCAACCTTCTGGCGAACAGCTTTGCTAAATTGCTTTTTAAGTTCTTTTAATTCCGTATCCCAAGATATTTTTTTCAGTTCATAAAATTTTTCCTTTTCCAGAAAGATATTCTTCAGTTCCTTTTCCATTTGATGGATTGTTTCCATCAGTGCTTTGAATACTGTTGATTTCCTGCTACCTGAACGTGCTAATAAAAGGAGATAAAGTGATGTAAATGTTCTCCCGTTTTTAATCTGAACATCAAATTTATCCTGGCAGGAAAATGCCATTACCCCAAGTAATACGATTAAAATAAGTTCAGCGCGAGCTCCTGTTTTGTAATGTATGTAGCTTATTAACCGTTGCACAAAAGTAGGTAGTATCTGAAATTCAAGACAGAGCTCTTGATCTTGTTTAGATCTATTTATCTTAGACATACATTCATCGTGCCTCACTTTTAGAAATAATTAATGTTGTTCTAATAAATTTTTGATGACTATCTTTCATTTATCCAGTACAAAAGATCACTAAGCAACCAGCCACACGACTTCGCCCCAAGTGATTTACGTTGGGGAAACTTGCCAGCCTTTTCGAGCTTCCAGGCTGTCGAGCGAGAAATCGAAGTGATATACTGGCGCTCTTTTTCCCGCACCAGACGGTCACCTTTCTCACCGTAGACATGCAGAATTTGCTGCCGTTGTTCAGGTGTTGGAATGTTAGATGTTGTACTCATACTGCCTCCTTCGTTTCGACAGAGGCAGTTTGTACGATTCAAATCAAAATTTAAAGAAGATGGGTCCCCATTAAGCTAATGTCTATTGAGAACCTTATTGAGATATTTATTTAAAATGAAGTGATGCATACTTGAGAACAAGAGCATCAATATAGTTCACTAATTGCGACGATGTAATTCTCTGCTGTAATTGATAGCCGTCCCCCTCCTTGCTCAATAAATTAGCCAATTCTTTTGATGTACTATTTGCATGACCGTATTTAATAAGCAAATATATAACATTATCCTTTACTGTAGAAAGGCGACCATCCTCAACAGCTAAAGATAACTGTCCCTCTTCTATTAAAGAGTCGTTAACCCATCTAGATATACTTTTATCGCTAACATCCTTTAAGGATATATGACAGTCATCCCTCACCACATTCAATATATCAGCTGCGTTTAAACGATTAATTTTACCATCTTTTTCTGAAAAACTTATTTTAAGCAACATTAAAACAATAAAGCTTTGTATATAGTAACCTTCCACTTCATGAATTTCATTT
>QFQM01000568.1 GCA_003243255.1 Flavobacterium psychrophilum
TAATGATGAATATTCATGATACCCACCCTCAATGGCATATCGCATATACCGGATAAGCTTATTTCGGTTTTCATGTGTTAATGGATTAAATTTTGTGTAGGTTGTACCTGCTGTCCATTTAAGTCTTCCGGTAGCTAGTCTGGCAGCCAGCGGATAACGCATTTCAGCCAGTGTAGTAATAAATTCGCTGTAATCCATATTAAATACGTCAGGGCGTTTAAGACGATGCCCATAGCGATTGACAATACGGTGCGCATTTTTTTTATAAAAATCTTCAAGAAAAACGTTGTCGTCAACGAGAAACTGAATGCGTGCATATTGAATCATCGCATTTTTATCACCCTGCCAGGCATGTATAATGAGGTTTATCAGATTTTCATCACTTTCAATTATATGCGTTTCTGGCGTTATGGCTTTTCGTTGCATTATCCATGACTGTTTCACTGTCCATAACTCAGACTTGGGAAGTAGTGATGGTGTTATAGAAAAAGCCATATCAATTGTACCATCATGCGCAGAGTTAGTAAGTAGCGTCATAACCATCAGAAATAATGAACGTATTAATGTCATGGATTGCGGCCTGTTATTGAAACTTCATTTTATATAAAGGTTAAATCATCAAAGTTAAACTTTTCTGGTGCAACATGACGATTATACTCTTCTCCATTGCGAAATTTCCTACACGGCCAGATTTGCCCATCGTTTAATGCTGAGAACTCTTCTTGTTTCGAATAATGCTTTTTGATTTTGTTTCCTGATTTATATCCCCAAAGTACAAGGTTTTTACTTCCCAGAATGTCGACTTCGACATAATCATTGGCCATCTCTCTATATCTGATTTCACTCGAATGGATGATGGAATTGTAAGAAGCAAACACCATTTGTCCAATAACGTTAGTTTCATGGAATTTGGAGAATGAGCGGGCGATACATTCTTTGCTATTTCGTTCGATGATATCATCATCTTCAAAACGCCCGGACCGGCAG
Source organism: Flavobacterium psychrophilum (assembly GCA_003243255.1). Next base: position 988 of record QFQM01000568.1, read on the forward strand.
CTATGCAGTACCAGGTAACCATTTTGTGGATGCCACCTAAGTTTCTCCAGTGTTTTTACTACTTCTTCTGTAATATGTTCGCCCTCTTTGATGATGATGAAATCAGAATTACTATGCGCAAAAATATGGATTTCATACAGCTCATAGGTGTTCATTCCCGATTTATTCCGTAATTGCAGGTCATTAAATATACTTGTCCAAATATCTTTAAATTCCTGTTGGCTTCTGAATATCTTAGGTGCCGGGATCACACTCTCAGGGTCTTTCTCCAGAAGTCGCTTTCTTTTAAACTCTGCGGCTTTCAGCATTTCCGCGCCGCCATGTCCGCCGTAGGCAATCATCGCATCATATCTTTTTGTTCTACTTATTATTACATGATGGACATAGGGTTCTTCGCCTTCTTTAACACGTTTTGGTTTTGCGACTGTAAAATTTTCAAGCTGTGGCATTAAAAATATCCTTATTATAAATAACAAAATGATGTCGGGGCTGATAATATTTTTAATACGAAAATTTTTACTAAAAAATTGATGATTACAGATTGCGCTGTGCTCAGGAAGAGATTTGATGTGCAACAAAGGAAAACTAAGAGTTCATAAAGAATGAATGTCTGGTTGCGGCATGACGGCAATTCGACATGACAGGTTGAAACTCCCCCCTGAGTTTGCTTGACTGAGTGCTTACTGAGAGGGAGAGGCATAATGAAAACGATTGGACTGTTGGGTGGCATGAGCTGGGAATCTACCATTCCGTATTACCGCCTGATTAATGAAGGGGTGAAGGCGCAATTGGGTGGTCTGCACTCTGCCAGCCTGCTGCTGCACAGCGTAGATTT
>QFQM01000569.1 GCA_003243255.1 Flavobacterium psychrophilum
AATAAAAAGCAATCGGGTAAGATTCAAAATCTTGCAATTGACTTTTTGGCTGATAGGATCGGAAAATGATATTTTTTTCAAACGTAGGTGGGATCGTATCGTTAACTGTATTCCAGCTTGTTTCCATTCTTGATAGCTCCAATGAATCAAGAAAGCATCGTTTACGGAGGGAATCGTGTTCTTTAAATAATAAGGCTAATTGCGCCTTGGTTTGAGGGGATAATTTCTTTTTTAAAAGATTGATTAACGAATCCTTGTGTTGTACACTGTCTGATTTTTCAGCTCTATCATTTTCCAGTAGCCGGTTGACGGCTGTTTTTACATTTACAGACAAATCCAAATAGTTATCATGGCGTGCAAACCTCAGTCCCATAAAAAGCCAACTGGCAAACGCAAAGGCGCCAATTGCAATAAAGATCAAAGCTTTGTCTGTTAATACAGTGTCTTTTTCTTTTGGAGGATTATCCATGATGCTACAATATTAAAGTAGCAAGTTAATCTCCAGCGTATCCTAAACTGTAGGTGTTTTCACCCATAATAGTGTATATAAAAGAGTGTTGTTGGGTATGTTTTCCCTGCTTATAGAAATAAAGAACTTTAATTCCATATCCCATTCATCTCGGTCAGTACGATCGGTTTTTCGTCGGTAATCACGATCGTATGCTCATGCTGCGCCATAAAGCCGCCCTTGTTGCCAACCATCGTCCAGCCATCCGAAAGGGTGGTGGCAAGCGTAGAGTTAGTGGTAATGAATGTTTCAATGGCTACTACGGAGTTCTTCCTGAAGCGTGCATGATTGAAACGGTCCCGGTAATTGGCAATGGCTGAAGGTTCTTCATGGAGGCTTCGTCCAATGCCGTGGCCGGTGAGGTTCCTGATCACTTTATAGCCCCGTTTCTTCGACTCCGTCTCTATCAGGTGGCCAATGTCAGCAATGCGCACACCGCCTTTTATATTATTGATGGCTTTTTGCAGGATGGCTTTGGAGGCATCGACCAGTTGCTGATGACGATGGATGTCTTCACCCAATACAAACGAGCCGCCGTTGTCCGACCAAAAGCCGTCCAGCTCTGCCGAAACATCTATATTAATAAGATCGCCTTCCTGAAGGACGGTTTTATGCGAAGGAATACCGTGGCAAAACTCATTATTGACACTAATGCATGTCCAGCCAGGAAATCCATACGTTAGGTAGGGGGCTGACTTGGCGCCCAGCGAGTTCAGTATCTGTGCGCCATATTCATCCAGTTGTTTGGTGGTCATGCCCGGAGCTGCATACCGGGTCATCTCCTTCAGGGTAAGGGCAACGGCTTCGCTGGCTTTTTTCATACCGGCCAGCTCAGATTCTTTATTGATAGACATAGTTACGTTGTTTGTTATAGATTGCTTAAAGAAGACCAGGGCAAAGATAGGAAAAGGGACTCTTGTCACTGATGGCTTCGTTGTATAGCTTTGGTTGTCAGCCAGGAGACCTGTTAATATCATGTCATTATTAGTTAAAATAGACTTATAGAGACACATAGGTTCTTCATAGTTTTATAGATTAATTGATAGATTCAAATATGAAAATGTACAAGCTATTCTCCCGTCCCATCCTGTTATTTGTCATTTTGACACAATGTGTTGACATCGCTCAGGCGCAAGACCAGATATTGGATGGGATCGGTGAAACGGGAATGATTGCTCGCTATGTGTTTAACGGAGACCTCAAAGATTGGTCCCGCAATACTTTGCACGCCAAATATCAGGGCGGCGAAGCACAATTTGTCAATGACAATCGCTTTGGAAAAGTGTTATCCCTCTCCGGCGAAAACAATGCTTT
>QFQM01000570.1 GCA_003243255.1 Flavobacterium psychrophilum
CAACCCGGTGAGCGCCAGGTGCGCGGCGTGTTGCGCGCGCAAAACCAGGCGGTACTGTCCAGCGAACTGCCTGGCCGCATCATCGAAATGCCGTTCAGCGATGGCCAGGATTTCAACAAGGGCGACGTTCTGGTGCGCTTTGACTGCAGCGCTTACCAGGCCCAGCTCAATGCGGCCCAAGCCGCCACTCGCGCCACCCGTGAAGAGCTGAACCACAAGAAGCAGTTGGCCGCCCTCAATTCGGTCGGCCGCTTCGAAGTGGCGCTGGCCGAGGCTCGGCAGGCCCAGGCTCAGGCGGAAACCCAGGTGTATCAGGTACAGGTGAAGCGCTGCAGCGTCGTCGCTCCCTTCAATGGCCGTGTGGTTCTGCGCCGCGCGCAACCCCACGAAAGCGTGGCCAGTGGTACCCCACTGCTGGATGTCGTGGATAACGGCACGCTGGAAATTTATCTGCTGGTGCCGTCCAGTTGGCTAAGCCGCCTGCAGCCGGGCCAAACCTTCGACTTCACCCCCGACGAAACCGGCCAGCCGCTCAAGGCCACGGTCAAGCGCCTGGGTGCGCGTATCGATGAGGGCAGCCAAACCCTTCTGCTGATCGGCAGCCTGTCCGACGATGCCAAGGGCCTGCTCGCTGGCATGAGTGGCACGGCCCAGTTCCAGGTGGCGGAATGAACGCACCGCTGCCCAGCACGGCCGAACGCGTATTCGCCCGGTTCCTCGGGCTCGAGCAACAGGCGCGCAAGGCCGGTAATACCGAGCAACTGGCCTTCGCCATGGTCAATGACGGCCAGGCACTGTTCGGTTTCCGCCACGCCGCCCTGCTGATCGCCGGCAAGGTGCAGGCATTGACCGGTATCAGCGTGGTGGAAGCGCATGCACCGTTCGTGGCCTTCGTCGAACGCGCCACCTCGGCCTTGCTCAAGCACGGCCGACTGGGTGAGGGCCACAGCGTCGACCCTGCCCAGTTGGACGAGTAGGCCCGTGCCGACATGAACGACCTGTCCGCCCCGCATGCCTATTGGCTGCCGCTGAAAAGCCGCAGCGGTGAAACCTTCGGCGGCCTGTGGCTGGCTCGTGACACCCCCTTCAGCGAAGCGGAGCAATCATTGCTCAGGCAGTTGGCCGATACCTACGCCCACGCCTGGCTGGCGCTGCAACCACACAAGCCCTGGCGCATGCGCTGGCCGCGCAAGAAGTTGCTGGCCGTCGCGGCGGCGCTCTCGCTCCTGCTACTGATCCCGGTACGCCAGTCGGTACTGGCACCTGCCGAAGTCGTCCCGCTGGGTGGCCGGGTGGTCGCCGCGCCGCTGGATGGCGTGATCGCCGAATTTCTGGTCAAGCCCAATCAAAGTGTCGCCGCCGGTGACCTGCTGGTGCGCTTCGAGGCCACCAGCCTCAAGGCCCAGGCCGATGTAGCCGAACGCGCCCTGGGCGTGGCCGAGGCCGAACTCAAGGCCAACAGCCAGCGCGCCTTCGCCGATGCCGAATCCAGCGCCCGCCTCGACCTGCTGGCCGCACGCGTCGAACAGAAGCGCGCCGAACGCGACTATGCCAGGCAACTGCTGGCGCGCAGCGAAGTACGCGCCGAGCGTTCAGGCATCGCCGTTTTCGCCGACGCCGAACGCCTGACCGGCAAGCCCGTGCAGACCGGCGAACGGCTGATGCAGATCGCCGACCCGAGCCAGGCCGAATTGCGTATCGAGCTGCCGGTGGGCGACGCCATCGCCCTGCAGCCTGGCGCCGAAGTAGCGCTGTTTCTCGACAGCGACCCACTCAATCGCCATGAGGCTCAGTTGGAGCGTTCCGCCTATGAAGCAC
>QFQM01000109.1 GCA_003243255.1 Flavobacterium psychrophilum
TCCAAGCTTCCTGACGGGAAAGACAACCCCGTTTTCTCACTAATCTGTACAGTCATGGCAAATATCTCGGCTTTAGAGAAGAGTATCTTATCAGAAAGGGTTACTGCTGGTATTAAAGCTGCTAAAGAAGCAGGTAATAAATACAGCGGTAGAGTGAAAGGGTCTGTAGAAAGTGATGATGAGGTTCTCACCAAATATAGGGATGTGGTGAAAATAATTAAGAAGCATCCGAACCTTTCATTAAGGGAGCTATCGAAACTATGCGTTAAGCCTAATGGGAAGCAAGTGGCAGCCAATACTGTAAAGAAGGTAAAGGAAATACTAGATAAACAAAAAGGGTAGCTATAAGCTACCCTCTAATTGGATATTTATAAAAAATGTTTTTTATATATCATAAACAAACCTGCTGAAAATAGTACTATTGTAAGTACTATATCAAGTTTCTTTCTAAAAGGATTTGGCTTGACTTTATATTTAATTATCAGACCTTGAATACAAAGAATTGCAATTGTTAGAGTCAATATAACTTTAACATAAAATAATTCTATTTGCTTCATAGGTATCAAATAAATTAATACCATTAAAAGAATAAAAACAACTATCTTTCTTATTGTCTGATTTTTCATAAAATTTATTTTAGCTACCAGCTGCATCCCTCATACATATCTTATAGTTTCTAGCAACTCTTTTTTCACACTGCACCATTTCATAACCTCCCCATGCAATGCCGACAAACATAACAGCAGCACCTTCGAATAGTCCAGCACCCATTGACATATAAACAGTTGTACCAAAGTCATCAATGCAATCTTGGTATGCGTTGTTCTTATCTCTCATACATCTTTGTTGAGGAGTAGTATATTCTGTCATATCAGGGAAAGGAAAAAGATTATCGGGATTTTCACCGTGTAAATTTTCTAATGTATTTTGTAAAGAAGAGTTTCTTTCAGATTGACTTAATTCTCTAAAATTTTTGTTATTACTCACCAAACTGTTATAATTTTCAATATCATGAATTACAACTGTGGCTAATACATCTGCATTGCTAGGGGTCATCCCTTCGGAAAGAAATAATGATTTTAAATCATCAATATTTTTTATACTTTCAATTTTTGATGTCATATCTGTCGAAAAGTCTAAATTACCATTTTCAATTTCATATGCTATAATTTCCGACATTTTATTTATATCCCTCCAATGAGCAATCATAAAATCTCTTTCAGTCTCAATTGATGCGACACCAGATTTTAAAACAATTTCATTACTTGAGCCATATTGTACGTCATCGTTTTGGGAACTACATCCAATGACAGTTCCTAGAATAGATAATGCCATAAAAGGCATCCAAATTTTTTTTAACATTTTATCGGTTTAATTTAATAAGTGATTAGTTGCTAATCTGTCGACTGAATTGCGGTTGCAAAATTAAACATCTGTATCAGTGTATAAATACCCATTAATGGGTATTTTTTGACTTTTCGATAAAGTGCGATAATGCACCGATGAAGTGTTATTGCTGGAAATAGTATAACATTTTACTCTTTAAAAACTAGATGTTTAAAGAATCTACTAATTACCACCAATATTAAGCAAAGTGTTTTGAGGTTGGTTCAAAACATTAAAAAATGAAGATGTATTAGAAAATAAAAGGGCAGCCTGTATGCTACCCTTGCTTATTATAGAAAATTTATCCAACCTTCTTGATGGCTTTTTAATACCTGCGCTTTAATCTTGTCATCTACAATTTCGTTAACGAACTTTTCCACCATGCCGATAGCTATAAAATCCGTAGCCCCATCAATGAGACTCATCAAGCGTGTATATGCTGGTCTAACTGTATTTGCACTTAAACCTTTACTAAAATCAAATGTACCTTCAAGGATATCAATTTCCGCAGCAACATTATAGCCTTCGCTATGTCTAGTTATTATAATCTTAAACGGATAGGTAGCATCACTTCCTTTAAGTAATAATCTGCCTAGCAGTTCTTCTTTTGCATGAATTTCTATTTCACTCATAAATTTCATTAAAAAAATGAGAGCAAGGAAATCACGCCTTGCTCTCGGTATCAAATAGTCAAACATCAAATATTATGAAACATAACTAAGCAACTAAAAAATGATTCACGGGATAGCAATCTAAACCTTTATCATAAGCTAAAAGTTTTTCGATATCAGTATTAATATCAATTCCTTTTTCAGAAAGTAACTTCTGAACACTTACAATAGCATTGGAAAATTTCCTCTTTTGACCCTTACTTAAATCCGCTGGAACATCAACCCAAGTATCATAACCAAGCACACCAAAGTACGCATAATAAATAATCTCTTGTTGGAAGAAATCTTCACTAAACCTATCATCTTTAAATCTATCTTCTAAATATGTTGATACACATTTATTAATAGCTTCTTTGTTAGGCAGTGAGTTTAATTCATCCGCTGATAATCCTAGGCTAGAAAAATAATAATGGAAGAATTGTTTTCCAAATACTGATTGTTGTTTTAAATCGTAAGCCGTAAAATTTTTGTTGTTCATCGTGTTCATATCTATAATTATTTAATGTTAATTGTAAATATGTAGATGTACTAATATTGTCAGAACATGGTGGCAAATATAAACTTTTGTTTAATATGCTTAGTAAGGTTTTCCGATTCTATCGTATGTATGCAAAGAATCACCTGCAATGCTTATGGCTGTCGAATAAATTCCTTTAGGATTATCAAGTGTGCATTCTATTTTCACAAACAGTTGCTTTTCTTCTGTAGATACTTCACCGTTGCTGGATAAAAGAATAACATCTTTATCGCGAACCGGGACTTTCTTATTGGCCACCCATTGAGGGTCAGTAGTCCATACGCTATCCCTATACCTTCTTATAACCAACTCATTCACGTTGGTATCGATAATAGTGTAGTCAGTGTCTTTCACCTGCTCAACAGGTGTAACATTTTGAACTGATGCAGCATCATCAGATGAACAGCTGGCAAGCATCATTGCGCTCACAGCCAGCAATATTGTAAATAGTTTTTTCATAATCATCTTCATTTAATATTAATCGTTATCAATCTTTATAAGTTTATCTAGTTTTCTCACACCGTTTTCCTCTTTGAAAATCACTTGATATTTACTCGTTTTATCTAATTTTTGGTCAATCAAGTTAGAGTGATTTAAATTGAGGTCAACTACAGCATCCCTGCCATTGGTATTTATCGTTAGTTTAGTTAACAAATCGGCATTTCTCACCTTATAATTTCCCTCCCATGCCGTAGCAGCACCACTCGGAAAATCATTATCGTCAAACCAATAATGAACGCTTATAATAAAGTTATCTTCCGAATAAACCCTTACTATGTTGTCTTCTTCTGTTTGAGGTGGCTCAGGATTGCTTACTGGTGAACTGTCATCACCTGAACAAGATAATAGGGTTAATGTACTAATTGTCAATAGTAAAATAATTTTCTTCATATTAATTGGTTTAAGATTTGAACTACAAATATAATACCAAAACAAGTATAAATACCAGGGTGAATGCGATTTTTTCAAAACGCGGTGTATCAGTACTTTTGGTATATGGCTAGAAACAAAGAAATACCTGCAATTGTTATCCAAGTTGGTGAGCGCATCAAAGCCCTTATGACCAAAAAAGGAATCTCGGTTGTCACACTATCTCATGTGAGTGGCCTAGATGAAACTACTGTTAGAAGATATATAAAGGGGCAGCAGGAAATGAGCCTTTCAAAACTTTATGCCATTTCAAAAGGATTAAATGTTGAAGTAGGGGATTTGTTTAAAGAAAAATAAGGCAGTCGAATTTCTGCCTGTATTTTATTTAAGCTGCACTTTGTTCTTTTAGAAGTTCACTTTTTCTTACCTTCCAAGCTGAAAAAAGTGTTTTAAATTTATCAAAAACTACTTCATTGTCATTAATTTCTCTTACAATCAATGTGCTTTCGTACCTTGTGCGATAACGATTTGATTCATAATAATCGTGTCGCACTTGCAGTATATCCCCAATGCATATTTGTGATACCTCTAATTGTGCTTCTGGATAAGGTAAGAATTCCCTATCCACTTCTTTAGCTGTCTTATAATCATTTATTCTCGCTACCCAGAGAGCATTCTTTCCACCGCTTCGCTGATAACCAAGATTGTGAAGGTCATTATCAAAAATGTCTAAATAATTTGCGCTGTCGATTTCTTTTAATAGTGTTTCCATTATATAAAATTTAAAATTAGTAGTGACACTCAGAATTATTCTCTACGTTCCGAGTTGCCGATTTTTTTTGGAAACAGCGTTCAATTATAGATATTGACATGGCAAAATTACTAATTTAAAGATTATGGAACAACTTAATATGAAAAATATATATAAAAGTTTTATTTTATTGAATATAATTTAACAATTTTTGAATTAAAAATATTTGCCCCCACATATAAAAAGACACGTTATAATTTATATATTTGTAAAAAATTATTAAACACATGATTGGTATATATTGCAGAATATCACGTATTAAAGATGGGAATGACCTTTCAATTGCCGACCAGCAAATGAAGGGTATTGAGCTGGCAAGTAAACTTGGTGTTACTTACCATGTATATATAGATGAAGGTCTATCTGGTGCATCTGATAAAATTGAAGATAGGCCAGCGTTTCAGGAATTCATCGCAGATGTATCGGCAGGAAAATTAAAATATGTATATGCATATGACCAATCACGTTTTGAAAGAAATCCTCAGATACGTTTTGTGTTGCTTGACTTGTTTAAGAAACATAAAGTGAAATACTTTACCCACATGGATGGTGAGGTTGATTTACATGACCCACAAGCTGAATTTTTTGGTGACCTTCTTTCAGTGATAAACAAGTACCATGTGACCATCACCAAGATTAAGGTTAAAAGTGCCTTAACTATGCGCGCAAAGGAAGGAAAAGGAAAGGGGACACTGCCATTTGGTTACATGATGGATGATAAGGGTTACATTGTTATAAATGAAGATGAAGCATTTCATGTAAGAAGAGCTTATGATTTATCTTTGAAAGGAGTTGGATGTAACGCAATTTGCAATATGTTTAATGAAGAAGGTATTAATACTGTTTATACTAGAAAAGCAAAAGAGAAAGGAAATGCTGAAGCATTCAAATGGTCGCCTTCTTCTGTTAGAAACATGATTACGAATAGCTTTTATAAGGGTGAACGGAAATACAATGATGAGATTATTAAAGTACCAGCTATCGTAACACCTGAATATTGGAATGAGGTAATAAATCACTTGCCACTTAATGCTAACAATGACGGTAAAAAAGTAACAAATCAGTTCCTTCTTACCAACATTTTATTTTGCGGTGTATGCGGAAGAAGAATGTTCGGGCGCAGGAATGAAGCTAAGCGTGAAAACAGTTATGCATGTGCCAGTAAAAGAAGGAAAGGTGAGGGGTGTATTAATAAGGGCTTCAATATTACCCGTCTTGATACTTTCATTTGGGAACATTTGTTTGTTAATGGAGGTATAAAAAAAAACATTGCTGAACATTTTTCGTTTGATGATAGCACAAAGAAGAGTGATGCGTATAAATCTACAATTAAACAACTAACAGAAGATATATCCAAATCTGAAAGCGAAAGAGGACGTGCAATATCGCTAGTTATTAAAGGACTTCTATCGGAAGATGATATTGCTGTGGAACTTAAAGCCATTGATAAAAAGCTATCAAAGCTTAAAAGCCAATTGCAAGAATCGCAAACAAAGTTATCTTTGGTTTCATCTAATGAAAGTATAGTAAAGACCTATTCTGACATGTTTGAGAAGTATACTGAGGAAACATCTTTTGATGATAAACGTTATATAATCTCTAAGATGATAAATAAGATTGAAGCCATTTATGACCATCACTGGGAAGAGAATTATATCACCATCAATTATAATATAGATATAAAAAGCAATATATATGCACAGCATGCTTCATCAGAAGGAGCTACTTATTACAGAATCAATGAAGATGAGAATGAAGATTTTCCATTAGAAAATAGAATGTCTTCAAGTAAAATAAATAAAATAAACAGTAAGTTAAATGATTTGCCCTCCAATTCAAAAAGTCACGTTGGTGATTTGGTAGAAAATACGGGCATAGCTGATTCGATGCCCCCAAATAATATAAGTCACCCTTGTGTTTAAGGTAGGTGGCAAGATGTTTGCTCTTTCGTCACTCTCGCAATGGGAAAAGGGTGAGGCATCGGTTAACCTTAAGTGCGATCCCGACAGGGCGCTGGAACTTCGCGCGCAACATGAAGCTATCGAACCGGGTTATCATATGAGCAAGGTGCACTGGAATACTATTACCGTTGATGGCGATGTACCTGAAAAAATGCTCAGGGAACTGATAGATCATTCTTACGAGCTGGTATTTAAAAGCCTTACGAAAAAGCTTCAGTCAGAAATTCTTGAACAGCAATAATTTATTAGTAAATTAATATTCGGCTTTGTAACTTTGAGCCCGTAATTACTTTGTAAACAATATGAAAGAGCATATAAAAAACTTCCTGAACGAAGAGCAGGATCCTAAAGCAGTTGAAAAGATCACATCTAAACTTAACGACATCCTGATGAGGGGTGAGGAGATAGGTTATATTGGTGTTCAGAAGAAACCGGCTATTACTGTTTTTCCTGACAGTATAGTGCTTACCAACAAAAGGATCATCTTGTGTAAGCCTAAGAACCTTGGTTTGTCTATGGATTTTACTGATTTTAGCTGGAACATCATCACAGCTACTTTCGTTAAGGAGAATATACTTGGTTCGGAGTTCTCATTCAATACCAATACCGACCTGACCGTTTCTATCGATTATATTCCAAAGATTCAGGCAAGAAAGATCAATACTTTTGCTAAAGAACAGCTGGAGGAACTTAAAGAAGCGTCTGCACCGGCTAAGCCTGAAACGTTTTTTGCTGAGCCTTCTGCAGAACAGCATCCGCCTGTTGTAGAGGAAATAGAAGAGGTTGAAGAAGTAGAAGCAGAAGAGGTAAACGATTATGCCGAGATCATCAGTCCGCTGCCACAGCCTGTAGCACCGGTTTACAGCGAGCCTGCTCCCGTAGCTGAAGAAAAAAGCAGTAAAGACAAAGCGCTTAGCGAACTGAGCAAAGAGGAGCTGTTTGATAAACTTCAGAATTATAAAAAACTGCTTGATAACGGCCTTATCCTTCAGGGTGAATATGATGCCTTTAAAAAAGAGATATTGGCTTATCTGTAATCTAAAATAATCATTATGAGCAAAGCAATAGAAGATCTTATTCCGCATCGTGCTCCTTTCCTCTTTGTAGAGGAGATACTTTCCATCAGCAACGAAGAGATAGTAGGGGTGATGACATTTAATGATAAGGATAATGCTTTGCTAAAAGGCAGTTTTCCGGGCTTTGATTTCATTCCGGGGACTATAATTTTAGAATCGATGGCGCAGTGTGGTGGTGCCGGAGTACGCCTGCTTGGTGTTGCCGAAGGTGTTTTTGCCCTTGCCCATATCGAAACAGCACAGTTCTACAAAGGTGTGCATTACAATGAGCAGATAAAGTACGTTATAAAAAATGTAAGGCTTAGCGCTAAAATGGTAAAACAGGAAGGCAGGGCTTATGTAAACGATGAACTGATACTCGAAGCCGCCTGGCTTAGCATAAAAATAGATACATCTGCAATGTAGCAGACTAAAAAAGAAAGTCCCCGCATCGCGGGGACTTTCTTTTTTACATCACATTCTTTTGTTTATTTGAAAAACTATCGGCCTGCATTTCGAGCAGTTCCAGTGCTTTTTTCTTCTTGTAGGTATAAAGTCCGCGGTCATCCCTTATTTCGGCGTATACATCGTCATAAATGCCGGCATCGGTTGTTCGCATCAGTTCACGCTGGTAATTGTTCTGTGCCAGATTTGTGGCAAGGGCCATTTCGGTATCTTCGAGTTTGAGATCATATTCTCCTTTTGGCGAAAGCAGTTTGGCAATAATAGGTGAAGTCTCAATAGCGAGGAACAATAACATAATAAAGAAAGAAGGCAGCCATGGGAGTTTATTCAGTGCATTGATGCGTGCCATAAGTCCGTCAAAGCTATCGATGATAGGCTGAGTTTCGGTAACCTTCTTATCCTGATTGTTTTTTAAGGTTGTAGCATCTTTTTCCAAAGCAGCAATCTTTGCCTGATTGGTTTTTCTCAGCGTGTCGAGTTCAGCCAATGCAGCATCATGTTTGTCCCGTTTTTCTTTATACACCGGACCTTTTCCCAGTTTCATAGTGCCTTTTGTTCCTTCGGCTTCGGTGATATAGGTGCTGTAAAGGTCGTTTACTTCCTTTTCCTTTTTGGTGATAGCACCTTTAAGGTTATCGATTTCTGCCTTGTTTTTGTCCAGGTCACCTTTAAAATAGTTGGCAACCTGTTTTTTATTGGCCATAGCCAAAGCATTCTTTTCTTTAAGAAGTACGGTATCGATCTCTTTTTGGAAGATCTTTATCTCAAGGGGTTTGGAGATTACAATGGCAATAATCATCGCAAGCACGATACGCGGTGTAGCCTGCAGGAACTCCTGCCCGAACTTATTTCGCTTACGGATAGTAGAAACAATAAACCTGTCGAGGTTAAAGATAAGCAGCCCCCACACGAACCCAAAGAAGGTTGCTGTGTATACATTGTCAAAAACAGTATAAAGGGCATAAGAAGCGGCCAGCCAGGCCATAAGTGCTGTAAAGAAAACAGTTGCACCAATTCCGGCATATTTGTTCTGCTCGCCGTTAGAGCAGGTGTACACGAGGTCTTTGTCGACCCCTGAACAGGTGATAAAAAAACGCTTTAACATGTTGATTTTGTTTTTTGATGATGATGATGTCTACAAAGGTAACGCGTTTTTTGATACTATGGTATAAGCGGCTGATATGTTTAACTTTAGAGGTAAGAAAAATCCGCCTCTCGGGCGGATTAAATTAGCTTTTTACGTTGATGGTAATAGGGATGTTAAATGAGGCTCTTACAGCAACACCGTCTTTTTGTGCTGGGATCCATTTTTCTGATTTTTTAATGACGCGTATTGCCTGGTCTACAAGGGTTTCATCTCCCCTCAGGCATTTGATATTGCTCAGACTTCCGTCTTTTTCAACTACGAATGAAAAATACATCTTATACGTTCCGTCGGGCATTTTTGGGACACTGTAGTTTTTATTGAAATAAGAAAAGAAAGCCTGTATTCCTCCCGGATATTGAGGAGTTGCACTGAGTTGATCATAACTTACAAGTTTGTCTTCCTGTGGGCCCTGGTGAAGGCTGAAGCCTTTTTCTGTTTCAGTATATTCTACGAGGTCTTTATTGCCTAAAGCGGGTAGGATGGGGGCTATCTTTTTTCTGTCCTCTTCAGTCAACGTTTTGTAGCCGGTTTTAATAGCTACATTCCCATTTTTATATGTAAATTTAAATTTGGTATTTTTATACAGTACATAAGGGTCTTTGCTTGCTTCTTTTGCTGTTGCTGTTGTTTCTTCATTATCATGTATTGTCAGATCCATACCATACGTTTCAGGGGCATAGGATACAAGTTTTTTCTGTTTTTCAGTCAGTGATTTATAGCCTGTTACTTCGGTTACGGTACCATCTTTGTGCTTAAACGTGAATTTTGTGTTTTTATAACGGATGTTAAGATCATCACTAAACATATCCGGATTAGCCTTTTTTAAAGAATCAAAAACCTTGTCAGGAACAATCATCTCTTTTAGTCTTTCTTCATCCGTTTTAGGTTTAGTTTCCTGTGCAACAGTTTTTGTACATAATAGCATCATTAAAGCAGTAACTGCCGGTAATATCGCAAGTTTAAGTAAACCTGCTTTTATCGTTGAGGTGGTTTTGGTCATCATAATCAGTCTTTTTTTGGTTAGTGAGAAGGTGAGCTGGCTCGCGAGTGCAAAACCCGCATTGTTTTGTGCTTTGCTCAATAGCAGGGTTTGGTAATAAACGGTGTTGGTGTTTTTATTGGTATCAAGTACTTTACCATCGGCCAGGAATTCATGGTTGAGGTGTATGGCTTTTTTGTAGAAATACAATAGTGGATTGAACCAGAATAGTATCCTTAAAGCCTCAACAAAAAGAATGTCGAATGTGTGCTTTTGTTTTACGTGGGCATATTCATGGGTGTATAGTTCTTCTTCAATTTGTTTTGCTTCGTATTCTTCACGATTCATAAAAATGTAGTTCAGGAAAGTATGTGGGAGTATTTTCTCTTCCAGCAATATCAGTTTAGCCTTGCCCAGAATTTTTTTGGGGTTATTATGGGCTTTTTTTATGAAATAAAAAATGTTTTTTGCAAATCGCAGAAGCATGACAATGGAAACAAGAATATAAAGTCCCCAGCCTATGTATGGCCAGTAGTTAGCAGGTACTTGAATTACTGTTTTCTGAACAGGTACTTGTGTTAAAACTTGTGCCGGTGACATATCGGCTACTTCTACATATTCAATGAAAGTATAGACTGTTATGAATGGAATCGTCAAGGCAAATACCAGAGCTCCCAGTAAATAAAACCTGTTGAAACGGTGCATCTTTTCCCTTTCAAATAAAATGTGGTAAAGCCCGAGTAATACTCCCATTGCAACGGTCGATTTTATAAGAAATTCAGTCATGGCTTTACAGGGTAAGTTAATTAGGGAGGGTAACCCGCCTTTTCAGGCGGATCGGTGGTCTCCCAAAAACTAATCGAATTAAAGAATATGAATTGGTAGGTTGGTTTATTATTTAACAGGGTAATCAGCAGAAAATCCGACTCTTAGTGCCTGTCCGTTCTTTTGTGACGGAATCCATGCCGGAGAGTTTTCGATGACTCTTGTTACTTCGTTCAGGAATTGCTCATCTTTTTCACCCGGAATCCATACGTCTGATAATTTACCATTTGTATTTACCGTAAAATGAATCGAAAGTTTCGTGCCTTTATATCTTTCAGGAAGTTGTAAGTTTTCAGATAGGTACTGGTCAAATTCTTCTTTACTTCCGGAGAAGCGCGGATAGAAATAACGCTGCTGACTCTTTCTGTCTTCAACGGTGTTATAGGTGTCGGCTTCTTCGTCTCTTTTTTCTTTTTCCGCCATTAATTGTAACTCTGTTTTGCCTGTAGCTTTTGCTTCATCGGCAAAATCTGATTTATAAGGTTCCGCTTTTGCGGTAAGATTGATCTTAAGGTTTTTATCGGGGTAATGATCGTAAATATTTTTTAGATTTTTCTCGTAATAAGGATAGGTATAGAAGAAACTTTTGTGATTACCTTCAGGTTTTCCGTTTACGATTTTCATCCCGGAAGATTTAGCAGCAAAAGTTGCAAAATCTTCTTTTTTATATTTCAGGACTTCGTCGCGGGTTACTTTTTTGTCATCAACGAAATACTGAATGTTCTGCTTTTCTTCATAAAGCTTGTACAGGGAATAGTTGTAATCTGCTTCCTGAATACCTTTGGCTTTTCCTTTTTTATCAGGTGCTTCAGGCAGGTAATATTTTTTGTCTTCGGCGGTAAGTTTTTCATAAGGCAGGTCTATGTACTTACCTCTTTGCGCATCTTCAATAATTACACGAACACCTTTATAATACTCGTTTTTTCGTGCCTCAGGGTCTGGTGTGGATGGTTTTATTGCTTCAGGTTGTTGCTTAACGCTGTCAGTCTGTAGAATTGTAGCTGTATCGGATGCCGGAATTACAGTTTCAGGAACAGGTGCTAGTTCAGGTATTCTGTTGTCTGCCGGTTTTGCAAGAACAACGGTTTCGGTGCTTAAAAAATAAATAAGTCCGGCTAGTATTGGCAATGATGTCAGTTTCAGTATCATCGACCTGGTGTGGTTGGTGGTTTTGGTCATCATAATGAATCTTTTTTTAGTTAATGAAAAATTCAGGTTGCTTGCTAACGAAAAAGCCTTGCCAACATTGGCTCTTTCCAATAGCAGTTTTTGGTAATAGATGGTGTTGGCAGTATCATCTATTACTTTTTCGTCGGCCAGGAACTCATGGTTGAGCTGTATGGCTTTTTTATAGAAATATAGCAGCGGATTGAACCAAAATAGGGTCTTCAGCGCTTCTATAAATAAAATGTCAAGGGTATGGAACTGCTTTACATGAACAAGTTCATGCGTAAAAAGTTCGGTTGCAATAAGCTTATTGTCATATTCCTCTTTGCTTACATAAATGTTTCCCAAAAAGGTATGTGGCATTACATTGTAATTCAATAACACGAGGCTGGTGCCTTTGTAGCTTACTGTAAGATTGTTTCGTTTAGTATTATAAAAATGTAAAATATTCAGTAAAAACCTTATGGTGAGTATAAGTACAATGGTTATGTATAATCCCCAGCCTAAATAAGGCCAATAATTGATTCGAGGCTCTGTTACTGTTTTGACTACAACAGGGGCAGGGGGCTCTGTCGCAGTTTTAGCATCGAATGTATTATCGGGTATCTGTTGCTCCCTGAATTCCAGAGCCTGTTCCATTGGTAAAGGCTGAACGGGAGCTTCTGCTTCAACATAAATCGGAATAGTAACAAAAGGCAGTGCTAATGAGAATACCAGCGAACTCAATAAGTAAAACCTGTTGAAACGGTGCATTTTTTCTCTTTCAAATAAAATGTAGTAGAGGCCAAGCAATACTCCCATTGCAACGGTCGATTTTATAAGGAAGTCGGTCATAATTAGTTGGTTTGGTTGGTTTATTATGATGCTATCACTGTTGTTTTTTGGCAATCTCCTTATCGATGATCTTTCTCAGTTCTTCCAGCTCATCAGCACTCATGTCGGTTTCTTTTGTAAAGAAAGAAGCAAACTGCGCTGCCGAGTTATTGAAGAAACTCTTTATCATTCCGTTTACCTGTTTTGAAAAGTATTCGGATTTTTTTACCAGCGGATAATACTCTCTCGACTTTCCATATTCCTTATAGCCCACAAATCCTTTTTCAGACATTCGCTTCAATAAGGTGGCTACTGTAGTGGTTGCCGGCTTGGGGTCAGGAAACATGTCCAGTAAATCTTTCATAAAGGCTTTTTCCTGTGTCCAGAGAAATTCCATTAACTGTTCTTCTGTTTTTGTCAATTGCATTGCTCTACAAATTTAGAGTTGTTTCTACAAATGTAGAATAAAAATATACCCGTTCGACATTTCTTGTAAAAAAAATCCGCATCTAAGACAGATTTTAACATTTACGATACTTTATAGCTATTCTGTAAGTCTCTGTTTTGTAGCTGGAAGAGAGTCGGATACTACCCGGCTTTTAAAATATATTGTATCAGGATTTATTTCAGAAACCTTTAGTATTGGCCTGTTAGGTATGAGTGAAGGTGAAGCGGCATTTGGCTGTAATAGGTTTATTATAAGCGAATCTTTTGTTGGAATGGCCTGTAAGGTTTCGGTTCTGTTGTATTGAATTACGATTCTAAAAGGCTTGTGTCCCGGAGCCTTTATTGTAAGCAGGCTTCCAATAGATGTTTCATATTCATTCAGCATATCCGCTATCAGCTGGTTGTATTCGGCGGTAGTTATTTTTTGTTTTGTTGTAATTACAACGCTTCCAATTGTTTCTTTTTTCTCTACCTCAAATGTTGGAGATTCACTTAATGGTGCTACGGCTCCTTTTGAGTGACTCATAAACTTTACGTAAGGCTCAGCAACGGTTTTTTCTGTTTTGGAAACAGTTTTTATTTTAGCAGTTCTTATGATTGTCTTTTTTACCGAATCCGTTGCTGTAGTAACAACTGTTTCAGTATTATTTAGAATAACCGGAGTTTGAGTTGATGTTGTCCTTTCAGCAGGTGCCTCAGCAGAAGTAAATACATTTAGCTGTGGTTTAAGAGGCGCAATATTTTTAGGTTCAGGTGCTGTTGTAGTCACAGGCTCAATTGCAGGGCTTATTTTGGCTACAGATTCCGTAGTGATAAAATACCATGTAGTAAGCGCGGTTACTAAAATTCCACATGCTATAAAGAGTAGTATGTTAGAACTGCGTGTAGGTTTTGTGTTGTTGAGTCCGCTTTCTATTTTTGCCCACAGGTCTTCACCAGGCATTTCTTCAAATGTGGTACTTTGGGTTTTAAAATGATTAAACAATTCGTTATCTGTCATGGCTTATTGAATTAGTGGTTGTACTAAAAAAAGTTTTCTTTAGTTTTTCTTTGGCATAATTAAGCTGCGATTTAGATGTGCCCTCGCTAATGCCCAGTTGTTTTGCTATTTCTGCGTGTTTGTAACCTTCAATAGCGTAGAGGTTAAAGACAATGCGTGCACCCTCGGGTAATGTTTTAAGCATCGACTCGATGTCGTTATCATGTAGGGGTGAATCTTCCGAAGCAGTTAGTTGGATAACATCGGCAGGGACTTCGATGTTAAAGTTGGTTTTCTTGCGAAGCTCTGTCAGGCAGCAATTAACAGTTGTTTTTATTATCCATCCTTCAAAACTGCCATCGTTCCTATACTGGTCAATTTTTTGAAAAACCAGTAAAAATGTATTCATAACCATTTCTTCGGCGCGTTCGCGGTCTTTCATATACCGTTTGCAAATCCCCAGAATCTTAGCACCATAGGTTTTGTATGCCTCGTGCTGAGACAGCCTGTCCTGCCTGAGGCAGCCTGCTATGATT
>QFQM01000571.1 GCA_003243255.1 Flavobacterium psychrophilum
TCAGCCAAAACTGACGATAAACAATTCACAGATATACAACTCCCTTAATTTTGGAATATACGGAAGACACGCCGTTATTAATGGAGACAACCTTGTAGCCAATAATGCAGGCGAGGCCTCTATCGCACTCGCACAAGGCGGAACAGCAAATTTCAGGCAATGTACCTTTGCTAATTATTTCAGTAGCTTTAATCAGGTGCCTGTGGCTATAACAGATAATGCCGATGTTGCAGTACCTAATCCAACAACAGGTAAGTGGGAAATTGTAACAAGAGTGAGTGATGTGGTTGCTAATTTTGACAACTGTATTCTTTATGGTTCATCCAACCTGGGAGTTTCTCATATACATGAATACTCTGAAGATGTCAGCTATACGACAAAATTCAATCATTGCCTTATAAAAATTGTTGACACTGCAAATCAGCTAAGGAACAATCCTTTATACCCGTCAAACGCTAATAACCCCGAACAGGCATTGTATTCTGAATGTATAATTGCAAAAAGCTCAATCAACGATAGACCCGATTTCTTAGACCCGCAGAATAATAAGCTTACTATTGGAGCAGATTCTGCTGCGAATGGTACTGCCGACGCGGCAATAGCCACAGCCGTTGGAGCAGATATATTGGGCACACCTAGACAATCACCTTATGATATTGGAGCCTACGAGAGTATAGTTTTTTCAGAAGATTAATTTCGTACACTTTTTTTTCATATTTTTATGGTAACAAACAAAACACCAAACAATTATGAAAAAAATATTACTTTCAATGTCAGTACTGGCATTATGTTTTGCGTCATGTAAAAAAGAGGTAAAAATTGAAACTGAAGTAACCTCTACAGACACTACTAAAGTTGCCACCGAAGAAACTGCCGAAGCAGAAAAGCCTATGGATTCGGTTGCAGAAATGGAAGCTTGGCAAAAATATATGACTCCGGGCGAAGCGCATAAATTCCTTGCGGCTGATAATGGTTCATGGACTAACGAAATGACCTTTTGGCACGACGAAAACAGTAAACCCGAAAAAGCTACTTCAACATCAGAGACTAAAATGATACTGGGCGGACGCTATCAGGAATCCAAATACAAAGGCAACATGATGGGTATGCCTTTTGAAGGGCAAAGCACTGTAGCCTATGATAATGCAACTAAAGAGTTTATCTCTACCTGGATAGACAACATGGGAACGGGCATGATGGTAATGAAAGGTGAAATGAGTGCTGACGGCAAGTCGCTAGACCTTAAAGGTGAAATGGTAGATCCAACCAAAAATAAAGCTATCTGGTGCCGTGAACTGTTTACTGTTGTTGATGCCAACACCCGCAAGATGGAGATGTTCTGTATGAAAAACGGCAAAGAACACAAGAACATGGAAATTATAATGAAGAGAAATTAACTTGATTCATATAGTAAAATTAAATCCCGCAATTGCGGGATTTTTTATTTAAAAGATAAATAAAAAGTATTATTTTACTTACAATTTTAAGACATATTTAACACTGGCTCTGTATTAGCGTAAGTTTTTTACAATAATTTTAACAATCAACTTAAAATTATTAAAAAATGAAAAAAATTTATGCGTTTTTATTAGCATTTATTATGTATTCGGCTTGGGGGCAGCAGGATGGTAGTCTTACTAGCTTTACAGTAGCTGCTAATGTTTCACAAACATTGCCGAATGTCTTTTCAAATTATTCATATGATTCCAGTACGGGGAATTATTATGCATTGTCAACAAACGGAGTAGATCCTTTTGCAAATTTTTCAAATAATCTAAAACGTATAACTCCTAGCGGAACAACGGATACT
>QFQM01000110.1 GCA_003243255.1 Flavobacterium psychrophilum
GTGATGCTATAACGGACAAAGAAATGCGTAAAGATTGTTTTTTTGCGCAGATGACACTTCTCATCCAGAAGAAACTTGATATCGATACGCTTGCGCTGATGTATCCTGAGATGGACACTATCCAGGTAAAGGTAACCGTTTTTTCTAATGCTACATTAAGGTTTGAACCGCAGCTTCCTGCAAATGCTAATTATAATATGGCTCAGATTGACAGTCTTATCAAAAACAGGCTTGTGAATTTCCCTCCGGTAGTGCCCGCACAAAAAGAAGGGGTTCCGGTTACTACCCAGTTTATGCTTCCTGTGGTTCTTAATGTTCAGAAGTAGGTTTTTCGGCTGTTTTAAATGTAAAGACAAAATAACTGCCCGCAATTACCGGTAGAACGGTATTTAACAGCCATATCAGTGTTGCAGTGAATACCACAATCCATTCGTTTACGCCCAAGGCTCCAAAAAAGAAAATAGCTACGCTCCCTTTTACGGCAAAATCAAGAAACTGCAGATTAGGTATGGAAGAGCCTAAAAAGTAGGTCGCTGCAATAGTAGTCATCAATATAGGATAGGGAAGAGAAATACCAAATAGTAAAAATAACAGGTAATACTGATGCATAATGGTTAGGTAGCGCAGTGTAGCCAAAAACATATTTTTTTGGTGTACGCTTCGTGGCATCGCATTTATTTTTTCGCCCAGCCGTTGTAATGAATAGCCTTTTATGGTAATCTTTCGGGCGGAAAAGAATAATAGTGTCAGGATTACTACAGCAGCCAATATTCCTAATGCAAGGCTTCCTGAGAGTGCCGGATAGTTATAATTGAAGTAAAAGAGGCCTGCTATTCCGACAAGAACAGCAATTATCAATTGTATGCCATTACAGATGAGGTTGAGGAAAACAATCTCTGCAGCCTCTTCTTTTTTGTAGTACATGGCTTTGGCAGCATATTCACCTATACCGTTTGGGGTAAAGAGCGCCACCGTAACAGCGGCTAATACTTCTTTGGTAGAACGGCCTAACGAGATAGTGTGCAGTACTGAAACCAGATTTTTCCACTTGATGATTTCCAGAAAACGGTTCAAAAAGGTTAGTAATAGCAGTAATCCGGCTATCAGGTATGAATCTTTTTGCTTTAACGTTTCAGAAAGGAGATTCCAGTCAAGCCTGTCATTGTGGGCGAGCCTGTCGTAGATAAAATAAAATGCCCCACCCACGATCAAAAGTTTGATAAAGGCAACGAGGAATTGTTTAGCTTTGCGTGTGGCAGACATGCTGCAAAAGTAAAGAAAATACATTGGCAAACGAACGCATTATATTAGGCATAGATCCGGGGACGACCATTATGGGTTTCGGCCTTATAAAAGTCATTAATAAAAAAATGGAATTCCTTCAGCTGAACGAGCTTCAGTTGCATAAATACGAAGATCATTACATTAAGCTCAGGGTTATTTTTGAACGTACCATCGAGCTTATAGAGACCCATCATCCTGACGAGATCGCTATCGAAGCACCTTTTTTTGGCAAGAACGTACAGTCTATGCTTAAATTAGGCAGGGCACAGGGGGTTGCTATGGCAGCGGGTCTTTCGCGCCAGATTCCTATTACGGAATATGAACCCAAGAAGATAAAAATGGCCATTACCGGAAACGGAAATGCCAGTAAAGAACAGGTGGCAAAAATGCTGCAACAGCTTTTGGGACTAAAAGAAATTCCCAAAAACCTTGATAGTACTGACGGCCTTGCTGCTGCGGTATGTCATTTCTTTAACTCAGGTAAAATAGTAGCGGATAAAAGCTATAGCGGATGGGATAGTTTTGTAAAGCAAAACGAAGATCGTATTAAAAAATAAATATATTTGTGTTAAATTAACCAAATACCAATTTATTTTTTATGAAAATACTTAAATTTGCAGCGATTATGCTGTTCCTTTCTGTTTTTGCTGTTTCATGTTCTTCTGACGACAGCAGCCCGGTAAACAATAATCCTTCAGGTGAGGAATTTTTTGAATACACCATTGATGGTGAAGAACAAAATGTAACTACATGGATAGCCGTAAGAAGTGAAAGCAGCTTTGAGGTTCAGGGTACGGCTGCAAGCGGAAGGGTAGTGCATTTTACCTTTAACCAATGGGGTAACCTTGGCGATGCTTCTACTATGGCGGATGATTTTGAAATTCCATGGAGAACGAGCTATCACTATTTCAAATCCAACTATTTTACTTTTGAATTAGTAGCTATTGATGAGGCTAATAAAACTGTTGAGGTTAATTTCTCAGGAAAGGTATTTGATGACGAATATGATGTAACATCTGATTTCTCTACAGTTGAAGGAAGTTTTAAAGTTGCTTACACACAGGTAACGCCTCAAATTTCAGGTTTAGGTGTTTCGGCAACAGTAAATGGTTCTGCATGGCATGATAGCGACGGAGACCAAGAGGGAGGCTTCTTCTCCGGAGAAAACCTAACCCTGAATGCTTCAAACGACACTAAATATACTATTGGCATCGTAACAAACCATGATGATACAACTACAGGGGTTCATACTTTTGGAGCAGCTGATTCACCAAACAAAGTGAAATTGTTGGTGTATGATACTCAGGAAAATTATGAAGTTGAGTATACTACTACAACAGGAACCATGACTAT
Organism: Flavobacterium psychrophilum; assembly: GCA_003243255.1. The sequence continues at coordinate 2,638 of QFQM01000110.1, forward strand.
CACCGAGAAAACAGTTGGCGCACAGTTTACAGTTATTGCAGGAACATTCAGTTTTACTGCCGAGCATCCTGAAACAGGAGCTACAGTAACAGTACAGAATGGTGCATTTAAACAGGTGTATCTGAATTATTAATTGTTGCAATAAGATTTTAAAGGCCTGCTATAGCAGGCCTTTGTTGTTTTCTGTAAAATCGTTGTAGCTTTGCAGTATGGCGGGTATATACATACACATTCCTTTTTGTAGGCAGGCATGCCATTATTGCGACTTTCATTTTTCTACTTCCATGAAAAAGAAAGACGATATGGTTTTGGCATTAGCCAAAGAAATAGCCCTGCGTAAAAACGAATTTGCCGGCGATATAGTAGAAACTATTTATTTTGGCGGGGGAACGCCTTCGGTGCTTACCAATGCTGAAATAGAAACGCTGATTGATGCCGTTTATCAAAATTATCAGGTAGGTGCCAATCCGGAAATTACCCTTGAGGCTAATCCTGACGATTTATCTAAAGAGCGGATAATCGAACTGTCTACAAGTCCTGTCAACAGGTTAAGCATAGGGATACAGTCTTTTTTTGAAGATGATCTCAAAATGATGAATCGTGCCCACAATGCTGTTGAAGCCGAGGCCTGTCTTGCTGAAGCAGTAAAGTATTTTGATAATATTTCCATCGACCTCATTTATGGTGTGCCGGGCATGACCAACGAACGCTGGCAGCATAATGTAAATAAGGCATTGTCTTTTGGGGTGCCTCATATTTCCAGTTATGCGCTTACGGTAGAGCCTAAAACGGCTTTAGATAAGTTTGTAAAAAAAGGTGAGATTGCTGCTCCAAGTGAGGAGGTATCGCATGAACATTTTTTACTGTTGGTCGATGTCCTTCAGGCGAATGGTTTTGTGCATTATGAACTGTCCAATTTTGGAAAGGAAGGGTACTTTTCCAAGAACAATACCGCCTACTGGCTGGGTAAAAAGTACATAGGTATCGGCCCATCGGCCCATAGCTATGACGGTGTGCACCGAAGCTGGAACATTGCCAATAATTCACTTTATCTAAAAGGTATCGAAGAAAACAGATTGCCTGCCGAAACCGAAAAACTCACTCCTGCCGATCGTTATAACGAATATGTAATGACTGGCCTGCGAACCATTTGGGGCGTATCGGTACAAAGGATACACGATGAACTGGGTAAACTGTTTAGTGATTACCTGATTCTTGAAGCAGCGAAGTTTATAGTGCAGGGGCTCTTGGTAAACGATAACGGTATTATAAAAACTACCCGTGAAGGAAAGTTTTTGGCTGATGGTATTGCGTCAGACCTTTTTTATGTGGCTTAAAGCCTGTTGCCAACCATGAACCCCCAATTTAGCTTTTTGATGATTATCCAGGCTATATAACTCACAATTATAGCCAGGACTATTTGTGCAACAATTTCGAAATAAGGCTCCGGGTAAAGCTTGTGCAGTATAGGGAACAGGAATACTATAATGGGTGAATGATATAAATGCAATAAATAGGTATATCCCCCGGTTTTTACAAAAGTAAATTTAAGGGTAATGAAGTTCAGGAAAAACAGCAAGGCGATAATGTACTTAAAGATTTCTTCAGTAAAGAAGAATATGCAGATAGCCAGTGAACAGATACCAATAGAATTAATAATGAGTTTGTTCTGATTTTCGATGCTGAATTTACGGATTAAGAATCCTGCCAGGAATAAAAAAGCAATATCCCAACGCAATAAAAGCTGACCGAATACTAGCAGAGGCACAATAAAGAGCAGTGCCATAAAATTTTTGCGCGTAAGGCTTATCAGGCAGAAGATAATGAACAGATCCCTTATGAAATATGTAGGTGGGTTTACCGGAGGGGAGTGCAATGAAAACAGTCCTTCAGTAAGTAAAGTATAATCGAAATTCAGCCTGTTCAGGTAATCAAAGCCAAAGCTTTTAGCGAGCAATACGGGTAATATTACAGCCAGATTGGCTATGAGGTAGGGTATGAGCAGGCTTTTGATCTTCTTGTTCAGTAAATTTCCCTGAAGCGGGTTCATGCAAAACAGATAGCCCGATATTACTGAAAGCAATAATGTTCCATATCGTGGTAGGGTTTCCAGTATGAAAAAAGGAACACCATCTGTAAACTCATGCCTTATATGGGTAAAGGTGATAAGTATTACACCGGCTATCCTCATGAATTCGATAGGGTAGATAGTGCCTTCCTGGCTTTTTTGCATGTTTGGGAAAATTTTTAGCAATAATACATACATTTCGGTATTATATGAATCTATTTCTTTAATTTGTAAATAAAAATATGTTGGCAACCATTGAAGGTTTTACAGTAAACCTTTCGCAACCTATAGATATTTCCATTCCGCTTACTAACGATGAAAAGAACCCAATAGCCTGGTATATTGATAAGCCGGTTATTGAACCTGTGAAAATGGGTGACTGGGTAGGTAAGGTAAGCGAAGGCTCTTCGACCAATTTCAATAATATCTTTTTCAATCCGCACGGACATGGTACGCATACCGAATGCCTGGGACATATTACAAGAGATTTTTATAGTGTGAATCAGGCATTGAAACAGTTCTTCTTTATTGCAGAACTGGTATCTGTACAGCCGGAAGCACAAGGGGATGATTTTGTAATTACAAAAGTACAGATCGAAAAAGCCCTTAATAGCAAAACTCCTGAGGCGATAGTCATCCGTACGCTTCCTAATGATAGCAGCAAAACTTCAAAGAATTACAGTAATACTAATCCGCCTTATCTTGAAGAGGCTGCTGCGACATTTATCCGCGAATGCGGTATAAAACACCTGCTGATAGATATGCCGAGTGTAGACAGGGAAAGTGATGAAGGTAGGCTGGTTTCCCATAAAGCCTTCTGGAATGTGAAAGACATCAACAACCTGAATGCCGATGCCCGCCACGATGCTACCATTACCGAAATGGTGTATGTAAAAGATGCCGTAAAAGACGGCAGTTACCTTCTAAACCTTCAGATCGCTTCTTTTGAGAACGATGCAAGTCCGAGTAAGCCTGTTTTATATAAACTCTCATGAAAAAACTGATACAACTGGAAGAAGTCCTGTTGTTTGGCTTAGGTATATACCTTTTCAGCCTGCTTGATTATGCATGGTGGTGGTTTCCGGCTTTGCTTTTGGTTCCCGATCTTTCTATGATAGGATATGCTTTCGGAAATAAAGTAGGGGCGTGGTGTTATAATATTGCGCATCACAGGGCGTTAGCCATTGGAGTATATCTTTTGGGTATATACCTGAATAATGAGGCAGTTCAGTTAGCGGGAGTGATACTATTTGCACATTCGAGCATGGACAGGATGTTTGGCTACGGCCTTAAACTGGAAAAGGGATTTAAATTTACGCACCTTGGAGAAATAGGGAAGTAGAATTGAGTAGTGAGATATTAGATTTGAGATTGAAGACCTAAGAATCTACCAACTTAAAAAAAAAATGAATATACAAGGATTTTACGATTACTGCCTTGCTAAAAAAGGCGTTACAGAACATTTTCCGTTTGATGAGGATATGTTTCTAACTTTTCAAATTTGTGAAGCGAGGATGTTAGGCTAAAAATTACTTTAAAGATGATCTTAATGGTATTATGATATAGAAGGAAAGGGGCCTTAATTAAGGCCCCTTCCTAATCTAATTGTCTTCTTAATATTTGTCGATCACCTTAGCAATATCGCTCTTACTGTGTTCGCTTGGAAAAATTTTCCAATCATAATCATCAATATGACTTGAAGAATATGATTTCTGTATAATCTCAACTTTATGATTGTTAACATAACCCGTCCATTTAATGGGATATTTTATTTTTTGATAGTGTATAAATTGGTCAGCATCTAAATCTACAGATACTCCACTTATTGATTTACTAATTTCTGACATATATTTTGGTTAAAATTAGGTACTAATTTACATTTTTTTACCCTCCAAATTCCTTAAAATTTAAGGTAATTGGTGAACCGAGAAGGATATTTTAACTTTGCAAAATATTATATATGAAACCATCAAGAAATGAAATGCAGGGTGATTGGTTGAATGAAGATAACCGTTTGGTGATTACATTTGATACTTTGCCCTTTGATGATTATAATATTGCTCGTGTGGTGAGCAATGAAGTAAAGAAATCAGGTAAGAAGCTTAAAGTTAAGGATAAGGTTTTTTTGGTGGTCGATATTTCTTACATGAAAATAAGCTTGACCAATTTATAATAGCTATTGGTAATCAAACTGATGATAAGACAATTGAAATGCAAGTAAAAGACTATGATATCAATAGCTTTAAAGCCCTGATTAAGGGATATGGAGAGTTAATGTTTATAAAGAAGAGGTTGCCCTTATGAGATAACCTCTTCTTTTTCTACGAATATACCTCAATTCGACCCTTAAACGGAAATGACTTTTCAGCATTCTCCAGAAGAGTTTTGTTAAGAGTTTCGTAAACTGTTTCAATATCTTTCTCAAGATAAAAATTGTGACCCAACTTTTCGGTGTAGCGCACAGTTTTCAATGTTTCAGCAGGTGTAGGCTTATTCCAACTATTGAAATCAGTCTTGGAATCACCAGCAACCCATCCATTTGGCGTTAAATGCCAATAAGTGTACTCATAGCTTAGTGCCATAATAATTAAAATTTGTGTTTAGAAAAAATTAAAACTCCTTATTGAAACCCGTGAGTAGTATAAAAACGCATTATTGTTTTTGTGAAAAAAGGGTCTATTGATTACAATACCATAAAGGTAAGAAATCTTTTTAAGCTGAGTTTTCAACTATAGTTGAAAACTCCCTGATGTCGATAGTATTAGTTGTTCTAAAATGGCATAATCTTAATTGGGAGTTATCTATGTCATACATTTTGTCAGGTAAAAAATGCGCTGGCAGTAATTTTCAGGCTGGAATGATTATTGTTAAAATCAAACAAAACGATTACGAAACAAAAAAATAAAAAAGCAATTTATGCCAAATGTAATAATCATTCTCGGAGATGTTAATGCAGGTAAAACTACGACGTGTAGTTATCTTTATACAGATCTATTAAACAACCCATCGACCCCACCAGCACACATTTTCAACGGTGTTAGCGTTACAGCACCTAGTCTAAAATATAAGCGAGGTGGTGCAGTTAGGGATTTTTCAGCAGTGTTAAAATACAACGGTAAGGAGGTTGCCATTATAAGCGCTGGCGACAAATGGGGAGATTTAGAAAAACAAATTAAAGTCCTCTCAATACATGATGTATTAGTTGTATGTGCTAGAACCAAAAGAACTAAAACGTACAAAAATTTATTTAAGATTTATGGAACTAACATTGTACATGAAGAACCAATAGTTAGACAGGCTACACACGCTAAAAGTCTTAAGCAAGGTTATATAAATAATATAATCGCACACATCTAAATAAATAAAGCTGGCATTAGGCCAGCTTTATCATTTTATCCATCACATACATCTTTTCTATAATAGTGGCAAACTTCTTATTCGCTTGATCAATTGATAAAATTACTTGTTGCGGAAATATATATACTTTTAGAATTGTATATTTAAACTTTCTGATAAATCATGACAATACAAGATTACTACGATTACTGCCTTGCCAAAAAAGGCGTTACTGAACATTTTCCGTTTGATGAGGATACGCTAGTGACTTATTAGAAAATGAGGCAAGTACTGTTAGAATTTCAATGAAGATTAAATTACCAACTAAAAGTAAAAGAAGTAAATACATGTAAAAAGCCCCAAATTTAGGGCTTTTTCTTTTTAAATTTTGCTTACCTTATATTGTGGTATTCTCTAATTTTTTCAGCAATTTCTGTTCCATTTAAAACCGAAGGGAACGCAACATAAAGGTTAGGCTTTGTTCCTGATGGAACAGCTTTCATTAGTTCCTCATAAGTTAACCTGCTGTAAAAGTCACAATAAATATAATGGCGTATATAATCTTCATCGGTGTATTGTAACGTTAGAATGCAATCTTTGTAATTGAAATCTTCAATCTCTTTTTCAGTCAGTGGTAATGAAAATGAATACCTGACATCAATGAAATCTTTTGGTGCTGGCGAATACGAGATTAAATCCGCATCTGTTCTTGAAAGTTGTGGCATATTGGTTTTATATTTCTGTTACTACTGTACGAGTCAGGTGAATTTCAAATCTTTCACCTTTAGGCACTACACCTAAAAATATTGTTTCACCATCATTCCTGAATGTAGGTTCTTTTAGTGCGTCTTCAAATGTATCAACGTTATTTTCCGCTAACACCTCATTTATAGATTCTATGTACGGTTTAACATCTGCTGCATTTATTAAAAGCACTATTGATTCTCGGTTTTCTTTAAAGTGATTTATATAATAATGACCGTTAAAATCTTGCGCAAGATTTCCTATAAGTTCATAAAAAGTATTTTTATCATCTTTGGATGTTGTCTTTAAACCCTCGTATTCAATGTCAAAAATTTCAGATGGAAGATTTAAATCTTTTATAAGTTTTTGCGCTATTTTATCATACATAATGTTGTTGTTTTAGTTGGTTAGTATTGTAAATATAGTCGTTTTCTTCCAATAATATTTTATCAACAATTGTTACCTGTCAATCATTCTAGCGTAGCTTTGTACAACTTTATCAACCCAAAAAATGAATATACAAGCATTTTACGAATACTGCCTTTCTAAAAAAGGTGTTACCGAGCATTTTCCATTTGATGACGATACCATAGTTTTTAAAGTGGGCAGTAAGATGTTTGCGTTGTCATCGTTAAGTCAATGGGAAAAAGGAGAAGCATCGGTTAACCTGAAATGCGACCCTGAAAAGGCTTTAGAACTGCGTGCCGAATATGAAGCGATACAGCCTGGGTTCCATATGAACAAGATGCACTGGAACACGGTTACTGTTGATGGCGATGTGCCTGAGAAGCTGTTTCGCGAACTCATAACGCATTCCTATGAGCTGGTGTTTAAAAGCCTTACAAAAAAGCTTCAAGCAGAAGTTTTGGAACAGCAATAATTAATTAGCAAATTATACTTCGCTTTGTAACTTTGAGCCTGTAATTACTTTGTAGTAACTTTCTCGCGATAAAATTTTATCAACAATTGTGACCTCTTAATCATTCTGCTGTAGCTTTGTAATTCCCCTAAAGCGCATGAAAATGATACCTGTAATAAATGATATTAAGCTTACCTTTTTACGTCCTGATATCTCAGAAATAATTGAAGTTCCTTATTTTGATGATGGTGTTTCCGCTGGTTTCCCTTCACCTGCTGATGATTGGCAGGAAGTAAAGATTTCACTTGACAATGAAGTGTTTGGTAATAATGTATCAATCAAGTTTTGCGTTCGGGTATCTGGTCACTCCATGAAGAACGCTGGAATTGAAGATGGTGATGTAGTTGTTGTAAATAAGCTTCTTGAAGCGCAAAGCAATGATATATGTGTTTGTGTAATAAATGGCGAATTCACTCTTAAGAGATTAAAGATTGAATCTGATTGCGTTTGGCTTCTTCCAGAAAACGATAAGTACCCACCAATTCTTGTAAGTGAAAATGAAGGCTTCCAGATTTGGGGTGTTGTAACTCATACTTTAAAATATCACAGAAGAAAATAATGTATGCCCTAGTTGACTGCAATAACAGCTACGTTTCATTTGAGCGTGTCTTTAACCCAAAGTTAAGGAACAGGCCAGTTATTGTATTGTCAAATAATGATGGTTGCGCTATCGCTCGTTCAAATGAAGCAAAGAAGCTTGGTGTAAAAATGGGTGATGCCTATTTCTTATTGAAAGACCTGATAAAAGAACATAACATTGCGGTTTGTTCATCCAATTATGCGCTATATGCTGATATGAGCAACAGGGTTATGACCCTTTTAAAAGATTTTACACCCGATGTTGAAGTTTATTCGATAGATGAAGCATTTATGAAATTCAAAGGCTTTGAGAATTTCAGTTTGGATGAGATTGGTACTAAGATTCATTATACGCTTCTTAAGGGCTTGGATGTACCCGTATCAATCGGCTTTGCACCGACAAAAAGTCTTGCTAAGGTTGCCAATAAGATTGCTAAGAAGTTTGCTGATAAGCTTGGAAGAAGTCATTACATTATTGATGATGAGGAAAAGCGTATAAAAGCTTTAAAATGGACTAAGATTGAGGATGTTTGGGGTATTGGAAGGCAGCACGCAAAGAAACTAAATAGCAAAGGTGTATTCAATGCTTATCAGTTTACCCAATTGCCTGATGCGTGGGTGCGAAAAGAATTCACTGTAGTAGGTTTAAGGCTTCTGCACGACCTTAGAGGAATTCCGACAATACAGGATGAGGATGTCAAAGACAAACAGAACATTGCTTGTACCCGTGCCTTTGATAATATGATATCAGATTATGAGCTGATGGCAGAAAGGATAAGCACATATACAACAACTGTTGCAGCGAAAGTCAGAAAACAGAATAGTAATTGCCAAGTGATTCATGTCTTCATACAATCCAACGGGTTTAGACAAGATTTGCCCCAATATAACGCTGGTTACAGCATCAAATTACCATTCCCGACTTCCAGTACATTCCAGCTGAACAAATACGCTCAGATAGCCTTAAAATTGATTTATCGTGAAGGATTTCAATACAAGAAAGCTGGTGTTATCATCATGGCTATCACTCCTGACAATACTCAGCAGCTTTCAATGTTTGAATATGAAGACCCACGTCATAAAGTGCTTATGAATGTTATTGATAGGGTTAATACCAGAATGTTGGGTGAAAAGATTAAATTTGGCAGGAATGACCTCAGAAGAAAATGGAAGATGAGGCAAGATTTTCTAAGTAAGAAGTTTACCACTAATATTCACGAGATAATAACCGCCAAGGCCAATTAAATCAAGTCCTTTGAAATTGGTAATGCTTCCAATTCTATTTCCGTCCTGCTGTGATATGGCTCAAGCTGTTCACGTTCCAACCACAAACCTTGTTCCTGCTTCTTAAGTATTACTGGCATCCTCTTTGCGCTATTGTGAATTTCTGCCATCAGTGTATTGGCTGCTGTTGTGAGTAATGTGAAGGTAATTTCATCACCAATTTGAGAGTATAGGCCAGCGATGGCAAAAGGTTTTTTATCAGGAACATTAATTGTATAAGGCACTTTATCAACTTTCTTTGTTCCAACTTCTGGAACGTGCTTATATTCAATAAAGCTGTCAACAAGAATTAAGCAACGATTGTCAACATAACTTTTATAAGATGCCTTATCATACACCTCTTCAATTTTTGCATTTAGGGTATTGGCTTTTTTGAAGAATTCTTTGCGGTCTTTAGTAGCAGCCCATGCAGGAATTAATCCCCATGTTCCAAATACAATTTCATTGGGAGCATCATCGGTGATAATTGCAACTTTAGGATAATCGAATCCGAACAAGTAGCGACCTGGCTCGAAAAGAGTAGGGTCAACAAATTTTGCATTCATTTCTAACTCCAATTCTGTTTGATTTTCGGGGGCTTTAACTTTGTAGCACATGATTATTCTAATGTTAGAATTTGATACTTGTATGTAACTTCTGTGATTCTTAATCTGAAATACTTGTTTATCCTCTCATCAGCATCCTTAAAAAAATTAGGTTGTCCGATTTCTATTGAACCCTTATCAAAAATAAAATAGGTGGTGAAGTCTTTTCGTTTTCCCAGTTCATCATATAACGAGCTTTCTGGCTCTATAGGATAATCAATTTCTATCGGTGTAAAAGTTTCATCAAGGCTGTGATACATTTGATTAACAAATGGGTTTGGCATCCCTTCACCAGATGCTTTAAACTCTTTACCGCCTTTTATTGCTGCTATTATCTTTTTCATATTAAAACGCTGGATGAATTTCTAAACCAATAATACTTTTTTGCATTGGTACATCCCCAGAAGTATAATAATAGGTTACTTCTGGTTCACCAAGTTCAAGTGCTTCCAACACATAGTGAAAAAGACTATCACCTCCGTCATGCCAATCAATTTCTTCCTCTTCATGTGGAGCATCAAAGATTTCCAGACGAACTTCCATTATTGTGTGATTTTCCACAACTGGCTCATCTAGGTGAACAGGATTATCAAATTCAAAATCATGTATGTGTTCCCAGTTAGTCATTGCTACACCACCAGCGCGCAAGAGCGTTACAATCTCGTTTATAAGTTCACCATTAGTGTAGTTGGTAGCTGTTGTAATATTTAATTGGCTTTCATATTTGAAAGTTACAAGAAGTTTATTGCTCATAGCTATAATTTTAGGGTAATCTAAAGTTACATATTTTATAGTTGTAACGATATGCATTTAGAAAATCCTTAACTGAGAAAAAGCTATCTTTATCAAAATTTTAAAAAATGACACCAACTAAAGAATTATTAGAAGGAACTTGGACTAACATTTTAGGCCACCTACAACAGGTTTCAGATATAGAAAAGGTCATAAATATTACATTTGATACACTGCCATTTGATGATTATGCAGTCATAAAGATTGTTTTTATAGATGGTAAAGAGGAGTCAGTTCTGTATTCAGGAAATTTCTTCTTACATCAGAATGCAAGAGGTGAATTTAAAATTGCTATCCGCAATGCAGCTGATGATAAAGAGGTAATCATTCAATGTCGTGATTTTAATGGAAAAATATTTACTGCGGAAATTGGCGAATATGGTACAATTTCATTTATTAAAATTAATTCATAGATGGCAGCCGATGAGCAATTTCTACCAGTTGAATATTCTTTTGACATTAGTTATAATATATCTGTTTTAAAAAGTTTTTTAGACTTCGGAGAATTAAACGTTGAAAAAGAGATTGAATCCTTAAAAGAAGCTTATGAAAGTCGAAAAAAAACAATTCCATATAAGTTAAGAAAGGATAATCCTGACAAATTCAATGAAGAATTAGATATGGTTTACAATTCATTATATGACGACTGGTATCTTATGGATGTTCAAATACGTTCCAGGTTCCGACAATCTGTATTAATACAACTGTATTCTTTTATGGAAGTCCAGCTTTTTAAACAATGTGAACTGCATAAATGGCGTAATAATAAAGAATACTCCGTTAGAGAATTAAAAGGCAATACAGATTTAGATAAGGTTGCTCTTTATTATAAAAATTCCGTACATTTTAATATTAAAGAACTCAAGGAATGGCAATTTATTGACAGCTTTAGAAGATTGCGAAATTTGTTAGTTCATCATGAGGGTTTAATTACTAATGAAGATGATTATAACAGAATGCGGAAATTTGAAATAAGTTGTGATATAGAGTTAAAGAATTATATAGAAGGAGAACATCTTATAGTTCTATCAAACACAGCATTTATTGAAAAATGCATTAATAATGTTAAAGCTTTTCTACTCCAAACATTGGTGGCCAGAAAAAACGAATAAGCTGGCTTTAAACCAGCTTTATCATCTTATCCATCATAGAATACATCTTCTCAGTTAGAGTGTCGCAAAACACCTTATTTGCTTCCATATCTCCAATCATAGGTAAGGCTACCTTCATATCTACAAACGTTTGTCCCTTGGTCGCCTTGCTTCCTCCATCAAGCACCAAAATATAGCTATCGGTTGGATAGTTGCTTGCACTTAAATAGTTGTATAGATATTGCTTTAACTGCTTCTGCACCCTGCTCAGGATTACTTTACTCCAAGTGTTAGGGTCAACAGATTGATGATAACCCATTTCAAATAAGATTAATGAAGGGTTACTAGCGTGTATATTGATTGTATGCTTACGTTCTTTATAAGTCCACGTGGTTATATCAAACTCTTTTTTCTTCTTTGTTTTTGTCGTCATTTTCTAATGTTAGAATCTCCTTGTTAGTTTTGGAATCTCTGGTCAAGATGGCCTGTACTATTATATTTTGTTTTCACTGATAATATTCTGCTGCTTATTTCTCTTTCTGTTGGAAGCTGC
>QFQM01000572.1 GCA_003243255.1 Flavobacterium psychrophilum
CCGATGATGCCCACGGCGAAACTGCGGGTGTGGAACAGCTTGGGTGCGAACAATGGCTGCTCGATGCGCCCGGCGCGTAGCCAGTAGGCGGCCAGGCAGGCCATGCCGCCGAGCAACAGCAGCACCACGCGCATGGTCGGCAGGTGCAGTTCGCCGAGCCCTTCCAGGGCTACGGTGATCAGCAGCATGGCGGCGCCGAACAGCAGAAAACCGACGGTATCGAAGCGGCTGCGCTCAGGGCCGCGCAGGTCGGGCATATGGCGCAATGCTGCCCAGCAGCCGAGTAGTCCCACTGGCAGGTTGATCAGGAAGATCCAGTGCCAGCTGGCCACTTCCACCAACCAGCCACCGAGGCTCGGGCCGATCAGCGGGCCGAGCAGGCCGGGCAGGGTGATGAAGCTCATGATCCGTACCAGCTCCGAGCGCGGATAGGCGCGCAGCACCACCAGTCGCCCGACCGGCATCATCAGCGCGCCGCCCAGGCCCTGGATGACCCGTGCGCCGATCAGCATGCTCAGCGACTCCGACAGTGCGCAGAGCAGCGAGCCGAGGCTGAACAGGGCGATGGCGCCGAAGAAGATGCGCCGCGTGCCGAAGCGGTCGGCGATCCAGCCCGATGCCGGGATCAGCAGGGCCACGGTAAGCATGTAGGCGATCACCACCGACTGCATGCGCAATGGATTTTCGCCGAGGTCGGCGGCCATGGCCGGTAATGCGGGGTTGAGGATGGTGCCATCCAGCGTCTGCATGAAGAAGGCGATGGCGACTATCCAGGGCAGCAGGCGGGCGGTTCTGGGGTCGAGCAGGGTGGGGTTGGTCATGCTGTTCTCATGGTCTGTGCGCTCCACTCTAGGCCGCCGATCGAGCCCGGGCAACTGCGGGTTGCCAACGTGTAAGCAGGTGTCCGAGGTGGTGCTACGCTGGGGTGACTGGCACATCGCCCCGCAAGGGCTAAGGACGGCGTCATGCGCTGGTTGACTCTGTGGCTTTCGCTGGCTTGCCAGTCGCTGCTGGCGGCCGAGTGGTTCCCTTATCCGGTACGTGCCGATGGCCGCATGCTGGATTACCGGCCTTTGCCAGCGGCCAGCCAGCCCTGGCGTATCTGTGCGCTGCTGCCCCATGGCAAGGATCGCTACTGGTGGGGCGTGGCCTGGGGGCTGGATCAGGAAGCCAGACGTCTTGGCGTGCGCCTGGGGATCTACGAAGCCGGTGGCTACGAGCATGCCGATGTGCAAGTGGAGCAGTTCGGGCATTGTGTAGCCGAGGGCGCCGATGCCTTCGTCGTGGCCAGTATCAACACCTATGACCTGTGCAGCGCAGCAGAAGTGCAGATCAAGGCCGGTCGGCCGGTCATCGATCTGGTCAATCGCCTGGAATGCCCGGGGCTCAGCGCGCATTCGCGGGTCGACTTCGCCGACATGACGCGTGCCACGCTCAAGTATCTGGTACGTGTCAGTGAAGGGCGGCCGATTCAGGTCGGCTGGCTACCCGGCCCGGCCGATGCTGGCTGGGTGCAGGATGCCGAGCGCGGCCTGCGTGATGCCTTGCCTGGCACCAGGGTGACCCTGGCCCATGGTGGTTATGCCCCAGTGGATCGCAGTAGTCAGGCGCAGTTGACGCGGGAGCTGCTCAAGCAGCATCCACGTCTCGATTATCTGATCGCCAATGCCGAAGCCGCGGCCTTCGCCGCGCAGTTGGTGCGCAATATCGGTTCTGAGACGCAGGTGTTGTCGTTCTATGCCACCGAGCGGGTGCTGGAGCAGATTCGAGAGGGGCAGGTACTGGCTGCACCCACCGACTCACCGG
>QFQM01000111.1 GCA_003243255.1 Flavobacterium psychrophilum
GACTGGGGAGCATCTTACAGTACTGTAAATGCTGATATGCCGGAAAGGATTACAAACAACCTGATTGAAAGAGAAAATGGTTTATACACTTTCAACACAGCATCGCCTACAGCAAACAACCGTTACTACCAGTACATAGACGAAAACGAAATTGCAGGAAAAGCAATCGGTACGTTAAAAGTATTTCAGGGTGAAGATGGCAGCCACAAAGGCAAACTTAGCTTTGGACTGAACACAAGAATAAAATCAAGAGATTTCGAAGCTACACAATTCAACTTCAGGATAGGACAGGCAGAGAACATTCTTATAGATCGCAACAATGTTGACTCTTTCCTTAATGCTTCGAACCAGTCGCTAACACAAAATATGCCGGGTACTTTCTACATCCTTACAGGAAGACAGCAAAGCCTTAAACCTTTTACTTATAATGGCGACCTGAGCGTATATGCCGGACTTGTAAACTATGAGCACTCAACTTCAGAGAAATTTACATATACTGTAGGTGTACGTGCAGAAAAAGTACTTCAGGAGTTGGAGTGGGATACAAACATTTCACTACCGTCTGTTAATTTTGACAATGCTAAAATTGACAAAACATATATTTTACCGGCAGCTACATTAAAGTACAGCCTTAACGAAAACTCAAACCTTCGTGCTGCGGCAAGCAAAACATATACACTGCCACAGTTTAAAGAAAAAGCCCCTTTCCGTTATGAAGGTATTGGTGAAAACTCTGTAGGTAATGCTTTCCTTAAACCGTCAGACAATTACAACCTTGACATTAAATGGGAAATGTTTCCTGAAAAAGATGAAGTTTACTCGGCAGGTATCTTTGGTAAATATATCAACAACCCTATCAGCCAGGTATTGCTAAACTCTGCACTTAACGACAACACTTTTGTAAACGCAGGTAAATATGCATATGTAGCAGGTTTCGAATTTGAGATCAAGAAAAACATCTGGGAAATAAGCGAAACAAGAAAAGAGGTTCTTAGTGGTGGTATTAACGGTACAGTTATGTATTCTAAACAGGAACTGGATACCGAAAAAGTAGCACAGGACAGTAACAATACACTTAGTGTTAACTTCAACGATTCATCGGATGCATTACAGGGAGCTTCTCCGCTACTATTAAATGCCGACCTTACTTACCGTCTTGAGACAGGAGTATTCAGGCCAACAGTATCGATAGTAGGTAACTATTTCCACGACAGGATCTATTCACTTGGTTCTTTCAACAGAGGTAACATTGTTGAGAAAGGAATCGTTATGCTGAACTTTGTTTCTAACGCAACGATCAATGAGAAATGGGGAATAGGATTTACAGTAGAAAACATACTTAACAGCAGGATAAGAAGAGTACAGGAAAACCAGAGCGGTGATCTTGACCAGTACTCATACAGAGCAGGTACAGACTTTAGCCTGAGCATCAAGTACAACATATTCTAATACCTGAAAAGGATATAAAAAAGGCAGCCTGACGGCTGCCTTTTTCGTTTATACACACTTAACATTGATAACATTAAGCTAACAAAAAATATATATTGTTTTAAAGATTATATAACTCACGGTTAACTGCTAAAAGACAGACCTGTTACATCTTTGCAATATAAAATTAAACAACATTAATTAAAAGAAGACAATGAAAAAATTAGTATTGAGCTTAGCAATTGTAGCTTCAATTTTTACAAGCTGTTCAGATGATGATTCTAAAGACAACGGACCTGTAGTACCTACAGAAGAAATCCTTTCAGGAAACATCACTGCTGACAGAACTCTTAGCAAAAACACGATCTATACTATACAGGGGCCTGTATATGTTAAACCAGGTGTAACATTAACTATCCCTGCAGGAACACACCTTGAAGGTGATGCAGATTTTGGCCAGGTAGCTGTACTTGCTATCGAAAAAGGTGCTAAAATAAACGCTCAGGGAACTGCAAGCGAGCCTATCGTATTCACATCTAACTCTGCTACACCAGCTCCTGGTGACTGGGGTGGAATTGTAATCTGTGGAAACGCTCTTACAAACCTTGGTACTAATGTACAAGCTGAGGTAACTGGTCTTACTTACGGTGGTACTAACGCTGCTGATAATTCAGGAACACTTTCTTATGTAGTAGTAGAGTACGCTGGTGCTCTTATCAACGAAAATGCAGAATTTAACGGTGTTACTTTCTACGCAGTAGGTTCTCAAACTAAAGTAGATAACATCTTTGTTTACCAGGGATCTGATGACGCTTTCGAATGGTTTGGTGGTTCAGTAAACGCTACTAACCTTATTGCTATAGGTAACCAGGATGATTCATTCGACTGGACTGAAGGATGGAACGGAACTGTAACTAATCTTTACTCAGATCAGTCTTCTGCTCTTACTTTCTCTTCTGACAGCCGTGGTATCGAAGCTGACAGCAACCAGGCTAACCCTACAACAGCTCCAATCTCTAACCCTACTCTTTCTAACATCACACTTATCGGACGTAACAACGGTGCTGTAACATCTGAAGCTGGTATCATGCTAAGAAGAGGTACTCAGGGTAACATCAGCAACGTATTTATCAAAGATTTCCAAGGTTCTGGTTCTGCTGCTATCAAATTTGACGGTGCTGAGTCTCAGGCTTGGTTCAAAGCTCATCCGGTAACTGGTGTTCAGGTAACTAACGTTCTTGCTAACACTAACACTTTTGATGGTTCTGAAACTGCTCTAAATATTGTTACTTCTTCTACAGGAGCTGGTAACGGTGCTGCTCTTCCTACTTGGGCTGACTGGACAAAATAATTAAAAGCAACTGCTTCACAATAAATGCAAGCTCCTCAATGAGGGGCTTGTCTTTTTTTAAAACACTAATTTTCAACGCATAAAACCTAAAAATCTTTATATTTTAAGTTCTTAAAAACAGCTGTTTCTGCAATTTTAACAAAAATGTATTTTTGGTATAATATTTGAAACATCTTTCGTATATTTACACAATCATTACACCATATGACAAAAAAATACTTTTATATCGCCTTACTACTCACCTTCCTGTTTTCCCTTAGCGCTGTAGCTCAGGAAAACAAAGGGAATGCTGTTGCCGGTAAAGAACCTATAGAAGGACTTAATATTTACCCTAACCCGGCTAAAGCAGACAGAATTTATATTACTACTGCCAAACCAAGCATCTCTAAAGAGGTAGAGATTTACAACACCGTTGGAAACAGGGTAATGCAGGTAACACTTAATGGTGGTGCCAAAGAACTTAACATCTCTTCTCTTACACGCGGAATGTACTTTGTAAAAGTAAAAGAAGCGGATGCCACTACAACCCGAAAATTAATGGTTGAATAAAACCAGAAAATATAATCTTAAGCACTGCAATAGCGGTGCTTTTTTATTTTGTATTTTTACAAAAACATTTTCCATTGGTTACCGCACAAGACATATTTACCATATCGTCAAAAAAAGAATTCGAAAAAATTACGCTAAAAGTATTTCGTCATCAGTACGACAGCAATACTGTTTACCGTGATTTTTGCAACTTCCTGAAAAAAGATAAACAAAACGTAAAATCCATTCAGGAGATACCGTTCCTTCCTATACAGTTCTTTAAGAGCCATGAGGTACTAAGCTCTACCGACCCCGTTCAGGAAACCTTTACCAGCAGCGGAACTACCGGAATGATAACCAGCCGCCATCATGTAACCGACCTGAATTACTATGAACAGAGTTTCCGGCAGGCATTCTCGCAGTTTTATGGCAATATCGAAGACTATGCTGTATTAGCATTACTACCCTCCTATCTGGAACGCGAAGGATCGTCGCTAATCTATATGGTAGAAGACCTGATTGAAGGCTCTAACAACCCTGACAGCGGCTTTTATCTGCACAATTATGACGAGCTGATAACAAAACTTACCGCACTCGATAATGCCGGACAGAATGTATTGCTTATAGGCGTTACGTATGCCCTGCTCGATCTGGTAGAGAAACAAAGCTTCAGCCTTAACAACACCATTATAATGGAAACCGGAGGTATGAAAGGCCGACGTAAAGAAATGATCCGCGAAGAACTGCACGACGTGCTGTGCAAAGGTTTTGGCGTAAGCAAGATCCATTCGGAGTATGGCATGACCGAGTTATTATCTCAGGCCTATTCGCTTGGCGATGGTATATTCGAATGCCCGCCGTGGATGGACATCCTTATCCGTGACACCGAAGATGCCCTTAGCTACATCGAACCCGGAAAAACAGGCGGCATCAATGTGATAGACCTTGCTAATATAAATTCCTGTTCGTTTATCGCTACCCAGGACCTTGGCAAAAAATACCCTAATCAGTCGTTTGAAATATTGGGACGATTTGATAATTCGGACATAAGAGGCTGTAACCTGATGGTGTATTAGCTTCGCTGTTTCAGGTTATTGGGTTTCGGGTTTCTCAATAGCATGAAATATTCCATCAAAATAGTTGAACCCACAAAGTTCACAAAGTAGGCACTAACAACACAAAGCCTTGTGAACCTTGTTGTTTGAAAACAAAAAAGGAGCCCTAAAGCTCCTTTCATTTTATATTGATCTTTGATTACCCTTCAACTGGAATTACAAAATTCTTTTTCTTCCCGTGAGATACAAGAATGTACTTCCCAAGAATAATATCCGATTCAGACAACGTATACGTTTCAGTTACTTTTTCTTTATTGATAGCTACCGCATTCGCTATAAGTGCTTTTCTCGCTTCACCACGCGAAGTAAAGACATTAGTTGAATCTGCAAGGATGTTCACAATGTTAGCCTCAACACCAAGGTCTGCTTTTTTGATGGCGGGAGTAAAGAACTCTCCAAAAATATCAGTAAAGAACTCATCGCTAAGACCTGCAAGATCCTCTTTATTATAATTAGAGAAAACAAACTCCGATTTTTTAACCGAGTCTTCCATATCCTCTTTAGAGTGCACAAAAGTCGTTACTTCGGCAGCAAGTTTTTTCTGAAGCACCCTCAAGTGAGGAGCCTCGGCATGCTGTGCAATAAGCGCTTCAATCTCTTCTTTAGGAAGGAATGTAAATATCTTTATGTATTTCTCAGCATCGGCATCAGAAGTATTCAGCCAAAACTGGTAGAATTTGTAAACTGAAGTTTTATCAGCATCAAGCCATACATTACCGCCTTCCGACTTACCGAATTTAGAACCGTCAGCCTTAGTGATAAGCGGGCACGTCATGGCGAATGCCTCTTTCAGGCTTTCTTCACTGTTCATACGACGGATAAGCTCTGTACCTGTGGTAATGTTACCCCACTGGTCGCTACCACCTAACTGAAGTTTGGCCCCAAGAGTTTTGTGCAGGTGGTAAAAATCGTATCCCTGTATAAGCTGGTAAGTAAACTCAGTAAACGACATTCCGTTTCCTGCCTCACCCGAAAGACGTTTCTTAACCGAATCCTTAGCCATCATATAGTTCACGGTGATACGTTTACCCACATCACGTGCAAACCCGATGAATGAGAACTCCTTCATCCAGTCGTAGTTGTTTACCAATACAGGCGCATTAGCCTCGGTAGAGTTGAAATCAAGAAAACGCGAAAGCACACCTTTAATACCCTCAACGTTTTTATTAAGAGCTGCTTCATCAAGCAGGTTACGCTCGTCTGATTTTCCTGAAGGGTCACCGATCATACCCGTAGCACCGCCCACAAGCGCAACAGGCTTGTGTCCGCATTTTTGCAGGTGAACAAGGATAATGATAGGCACAAGGCTACCAATGTGCAATGAGTCAGAAGTTGGATCAAAGCCTATATAGGCAGTGGTCATTTCTTTATTCAGTTGCTCTTCGGTTCCCGGCATCATGTCATGCACCATGCCCCTCCATCTTAGTTCTTCTACAAAATTTTTCATAAGTATGTTTTAATGAGTTGCAAAAATACAAAGCCCGATAACATTTTTGATTAACATTTGTAAAATATTCTCGGTTTAACCTCCTACATTTGTAAATATGATATTAGTTACCGGAGGAACAGGATTAGTAGGGGCTCATTTATTGCTTGAACTGGCAGGAAGCGGACAAAAAGTTCGTGCTCTTTATCGCACCCAGGAGTCACTGGCAAAAACCAAAAATCTATTTACTTTAAATTCCAATCCGCATTTTGAGGCCATTGAATGGGTGGTTGGCGATATTACCGATATCCCATCACTTGAAGAAGCTTTTATTGGCATCGATACCGTATATCACTGTGCAGCCTGTGTTTCTTTTGAACCGAAAGACGAAGAACTTTTGCGCAAAGTAAATATTGAAGGCACCGCCAATATGGTAAACTGCTCACTGGATTTTGGCGTTAAAAAATTCTGCCATGTAAGCTCTATCGCTGCACTGGGCGACCCGAAAGAAAACGAGCTCATTACCGAAGAGACTGAATGGAATCCTGAAGTTCGCCATAGCGATTATGCCATAAGCAAATATGGTGCTGAAATGGAAGTTTGGCGTGCCTGGCAGGAAGGCCTTAATGTTGTAATCGTAAATCCGGGTATTATCTTTGGAAAAGGCTTTTGGGATTCGGGCAGTGGAAAGATTTTTAGCTCGGTTAAAAAAGGACAGCCTTTTTACACTACAGGCAGTTGCGGAATTGTTGCGGCCGAAGACGTTATAAAAGCAATGCTGCAGCTTATGGCCTCAGACACCAACGGTGAACGCTACACCCTAATCGCAGAAAATATTTCATATAAAGAAATACTCGACACTATCGCAAACGGACTGAAGGCTAAACACCCATCTATACATGCTACACCGGCTATAACTTCTATTGGCTGGCGAATCGACTGGTTCCTTTCAAAACTAATAAGGCAAAAACGCAGGCTTACGCAAAGCATGGCCAGGTCATCTCACAACCATGAGGAATATAGCAACAGTAAGATTAAAGAAAAACTGGATTTTACTTTTGTGCCGCCTTCTCTTTTTCTGAAGCAACTTTCCGAAGACTATCGCGCCTTGCCTGAAGCGAAGTCTTAACAGATCCCGGCTTTAATTGCTTAGATAACTGAGCTGTATCTTTTTTTGGCTTAAGCGCATCCATTTCGCTCTGAAGCCGTTCAGATGCTTTTTTATGGAGTTTTTCGTAGTTCTCCATATCAGCAGCATACCAGGCATTGTTTTGAGCCAGATCAAGACTGTCTATCTTATATTTTTTATAGATATACTGTTTAGCAACTATATCATTATCCGTTAGCAGCTGCGACTTTACCGAACGAATTGACTGAACCATATTAATATCATAAATGATATTAACCATCTCATCTTCGGAAAGCAGATGTTTGGGTTTTTCTGCAGTTTCTTTTCCGCATGAAAACACCAAAACAGCTACTAATAACAATGTAATTTTTTTCATATATATCTTAAAGATGTATTTTATCTGTCAAATAAAAGCCTTTCGCCGCAACGCAGGTCTTTTACCTTAAAGTTATTATACACAAGCGATCCGTTTACAAAAGTATGCGTAATTCTCGACTTGAAATTAACCCCTTCAAACGGAGACCATCCGCATTTGTAAAGAATGTTCTCTTTCTTCACATTCCAAGGCAAGCCCGGATTAACGATAGCAAGGTCGGCATAATAACCTTCCCTGATGAACCCTCTTTTCTCGATCTTGAAGATTTTGGCAGGGTTATGCGCCATTTTCTCAACAATCTTCTCTACTGATATTTTCTTTTGGTGGTAAGCCTCAAACATGGCTACTACAGCATGCTGAACAAGCGGTCCTCCCGAAGGTGAGCTTGTATAAGGATTTTTCTTTTCGTCAAGAGTATGAGGGGCATGGTCTGTAGCGATAACATCAATCCTGTCATCAAGAAGCGCAGTCCATAAAGCATCACGGTCTTCGGCAGTTTTTACAGCCGGATTCCATTTTATCAGTGCACCCTTTTTCTCGTAATCAGCATCGCTGAACCAAAGGTGGTGTACACACACCTCTGCTGTGATCATTTTCTCCTCTAGCGGAATCTTGTTAGTGAATAATTCAGTCTCAATTCCTGTAGATATATGGAAAACGTGCAACCTTGCACCTGTTTTCTTCGCCAGCTCTATAGCTCGCGACGATGATATATAGCAAGCCTCTGCACTACGGATAAGTGGGTGGAATTTCACCGGGATATCGTCGCCGTACTCTGCTTTGTATTTTTCAAGATTTTCACGGATGGTAGCCTCATCCTCGCAATGTGTTGCAATTAGCATTTTAGTACTCGAGAAAATCTTTTCCAGTACCTCCTCATCATCTACAAGCATATTTCCTGTAGAAGACCCAAGGAAAAGCTTGATACCCGCAACATTTTTCGGATTCGTTTTAAGCACTTCTTCAAGGTTATCGTTAGTACCACCCATCATAAATGAATAGTTAGCATACGAAACCTCCGAAGCCCTTTGGTATTTTTGCTCTAACAGCTCCTGCGTAACCGCATTAGGTACAGTATTAGGCTGCTCTATAAAAGATGTGATACCACCGGCAACGGCAGCACGCGATTCGGTTTCAATAGTACCTTTGTGGGTAAGTCCCGGCTCACGGAAATGCACCTGGTCGTCAATGGCACCCGGAATAAGAAAGTTTCCTTCAGCATCAATAATTTGTACATCTGAAGATTTCGGGCTTATTTTTTCGGCAATCTCTTTTATGAATTTGTCTTCAATCAAAAGATCCCCCTCAAAAATAGATCCTTCATTTACAATCTTTGCATTCTTAATTAAAATCCTGTTCATCAATTCTCTTCTATAGTCTGTTAAGCATTTTTTTCATTCGCAGCGCTACTACCCCAAAGATAGCTTCTTTTATGATAGCATTGCTCATTTTAGATTCGCCTTTTGTCCTGTCTGTAAAGATAATAGGCACCTCTACTATATTAAAACCGTTTGCATACGCACGGTATTTCATTTCAATCTGGAAGGCATAGCCTACAAATTTTATCCTGTCGAGATTTATGCTCTCCAACACCTTTCTTTTATAACATATAAATCCGGCAGTAGCATCCCTGATGGTCATTCCGGTAATGGTACGCACATAAGCAGATGCATAATATGACATAAGCACCCTGTTAAGCGGCCAGTTTACAACGTTGACACCGGTAACATATCGCGAACCTATGGCAACATCAGCTCCTTTTTCGCAGGCTTTAAGTAATTTTTCCAGGTCATTAGGATTGTGCGAAAAATCGGCATCCATCTCAAAGACATAATCATACTTGCGTGCAATTGCCCATTTAAAGCCATGTACGTAAGCAGTACCCAATCCGGATTTACCGGCTCTTACTTCAAGGAAAAGTCTGTCGCTATATTCTGCCTGAAGGTCAGCTACCTTTTTGGCAGTCCCATCGGGAGAGTTATCGTCAACAATCAGCACATCAAAGGCTGTATCGAGTGTAAAAACGGCTCTGATAATAGCTTCAATGTTGTCAATTTCGTTATAAGTAGGTATTATAACAATGCCTTTGTTCATATGTGCCTTTGAAATTTGGTGCAAAAATAGTGTATTTCTAACGGTCTACACCATAATTAAATTATAAATAAACCAAACTATATCTTTACAAGAGTTAAAATAACGCTTTAGCGACTGCTTTAAGCAATGCCCATAGCAAACTTCTTACAATCATCACAATTAAATAAAGTAAACTGCTTCTGACAGAATATAAAAAACACTAATTTTGCAGCATGGCAGATTTGGCATATCACGAGAGAATAATCGAATCCAAAGACTGGGCTACACTATTGTTTGTGGCCTGTTTTGCACTTATTGCCATTAACAGGAGTGTATTTGAAAATCGTTTTTCGGAGTTTATAAAACTTGCGGTTTCTGACAAGTACACCAAGATATATAAGGATAGCGGCAACATGCTGAGCTGGTTTACCATATCTTTCTTCCTTATTCAGGTAATCTCATTCACTTTTTTACTGCAGTTCTTACTCAGTTACTTCGGCATTGTAGAAAAAACCAGCTGGAAATCTTTTATCCAGATATTTACACTTATTGGAGCATTTATCCTGGCCAAGTACCTTATTGAGAAAATTATAGCAACAGCCTTTAATATTGAGGAGTTTAACGAGCTATTCAACCTGCACAAAGTAAACTACAGAACCTATATTGGACTACTGCTTTTGCCTGTAAATATTTTCTTATTTTACAACAACTCACAGTATACAATTGTGATATACATAATTATAGGCCTTATTATTGCAGCCAGCATAGCTTCCTACCTTGTTTCATTAAGGATTTATCAAAATTTGATACTAGGCAAGTTATTCTATTTTATTTTGTATCTTTGCACACTTGAAATAGCGCCCTATTATTTCATGTATTATTGGTTTACAAACAGTTAAGTATTACTATTAAATATGAAAGTGAAAACAATTTTGGTTTCCCAGCCGGAACCTAAAGTAGAAAATTCACCATACTTCGAAATTCAGCAAAAGCTAAAAGTAAAAGTTGATTTCAGGTCATTCATTCACGTTGAAGGCGTTAGTGCCAAAGACGTAAGGGCACAAAAAATTGACCTTAACAATTATACCGCTATTATTCTTACCAGCAAATTTGCTGTTGACCACTTTTTCCGTGTTGCCGAAGAAATGCGATATAAAGTACCTGAAACACTTAAGTACTTTTGCCAGAGTGAAGCCATTGCTTTTTACCTGCAAAAATATGTAGTATACCGTAAGCGTAAAATATATGTTGGCCAGAAAGATTTTGCTGATATGGCTCCGCTTATCAAAAAATACAAAGACGAAAAATTCCTGCTGCCATCGTCAGATCAGCTTAACCACGATATACCACCTACACTAAATAACCTTAAGGTAGACTGGACTCCCGGAACGTTTTACAAAACTGTAATGAGCGATCTTAGCGATCTTAAAGATGTATATTACGATGTGCTTGCATTCTTTACGCCAACAGGTATCAAATCGCTTTTCAAGAACTTTCCTGACTTCCAGCAAAACAACACACGTATTGCTGTATTTGGAAGCTCTACACAAAAAGAAGCCCTTGAACATGGCCTTAGAGTAGATATCATGGCACCAACACCGGATACTCCGTCAATGACTATGGCATTAGAAAAATATATTATTAAAGCTAATAAAGAGACTAAGGAAAAATAGAACTTTACTTTATAAGACAATAAAAAAGCCGCTCAATGAGCGGCTTTTTTATTTTAAGAATCCCGGAGAATCTACATGGTAACCAATAATTTTTACCGGACCATCATCTCCTTTTTTAAGCAGCAAAAAAGTTTCTGTTGCGGCATATTTTTCATAAGTAACCTCATAAACCATCTTATACTCCGTTTTATCCACAGAACCTGAAGTTTCCTGAGATTTCCAGTCAACAAGTTTATTCCCTTTAAATTTACCCAAATATGTTCGGGTTTTAGCAAATAAATCCCTAAGCTGTTCTTTTGTCGCTACAGTAAAAGTTTCCTCTCCAAAAAGCTTTTCAGCCTCAGCAAATTTATCTTCACTCAAAAGACTATAAAGCGTATTTGCAACTTTTTCCCCATCAACCTTATCTTCATTTTGATTCATCATCGATGTATTAAACTGACATCCTGCAACCAAAAAACATACAAGCGCAATAACTAAAATATTTCTTTTCATAAAAAGTAGTAATTAAGCTACGAATATACATAAAAAAACTGCCCCATCCCTGGGGCAGCCTTCTTTCCAAAAAACATCTATTCTAAAATTCACATTATGCCAACGGTCCGCCGGACATAATCTCTTCATTTGCAAATTCTTCGAATTTAGCAAAATTATTTTTAAATGCAGCAGCCAGTTCAAGGGCCTTCGCATCATAAGCTTCTTTATCTTCCCATGTGTTCCTTGGGTTTAGTATCTCCGATGGAACATTAGGACAGCTTTGCGGTTTCGCAAGGCCAAATACAGTATGATTTTTATACTCTACATTATCAAGCTCACCGTTAAGGGCAGCTGTGATCATAGCACGGGTATATTTAAGTTTCATTCGCTGACCTGTACCATATGCACCACCAGACCAACCTGTATTAATCAACCATACATTTACATCAGCATCCTTCATTTTCTTGATAAGCATCTCGGCATATTTTGCAGGGTGAAGCGGCATGAATGGTGCCCCAAAGCAAGCAGAGAAGTTAGGTTGCGGCTCGTTTATACCCGCTTCAGTACCGGCAACTTTAGCCGTGTAACCGGAGATGAAGTAATAAGCAGCCTGTCCCGGAGTCAGTTTAGAGATCGGAGGCAGGATACCAAACGAGTCAGCACTCAGGAAGAAAATATTCTTAGGGTTATGCCCTACTGAGTCCGGCTGTATGTTATCAATATGGTATATTGGGTAGCTAACACGCGTATTTGGAGTAATTGAAACATCTTCAAAATCCACTTCGTTAGTGCCCGGTTTAAAAATCACGTTTTCAAGGATTGCTCCTCTTTTAATAGCCCTGAAGATATCCGGCTCGTTTTCCTCAGTAAGGTTAATTACCTTAGCATAACAGCCACCTTCAAAGTTAAATACGGTGTTATCGCTTGTCCATCCGTGCTCATCGTCACCAATCAGCTTACGTTCAGGATCAGCAGAAAGCGTTGTTTTCCCTGTCCCCGAAAGACCGAAGAAAATCGCTGTATCACCTTTTTCACCTACGTTAGCACTACAGTGCATTGGCAGGGTATTCTTATCTACAGGAAGGATAAAGTTCAAAGCAGAGAAGATGCCCTTTTTCATCTCGCCGGTATATCCTGTACCACCCACAAGGGCGATTTTCCTTGTAAAATCTAATATTGCAAAGTTAGACTGGCGTGTACCGTCTACAGCAGGATCTGCCATAAAGCCCGGCGCACATACTACGTGCCAATCTGCTTTAAAATCTTCAAGTTCTGATTCTTCAGGACGAAGGAACATATTATAACAGAAAAGGTTAGACCATGCTGTTTCTGTCACTACCCTTACATTAAGCCTGTAATCCTGATCTGCACACACATAACTGTCGCGTACAAACACCTCTTTATTAGAAAGGTAAGCTGTCACTTTATTATATAGCGCTTCAAACTTAGCGCTGTCAAATGGGATATTTACATTACCCCACCATACTTTATCTTCTGTAATGCTGTCACGAACAATGAAACGGTCCTGTGGCGATCTTCCGGTAAACTCACCTGTATTGATAGCAAGCGCACCTGTATCGCTTTCAACTCCCTGGCCTTTTTCAATCGTGATATCATGTAACTCATCGGGAGTCAGCTGATATCTCACATTAGCATTCTTTATTCCCAAGTTCTCTAACGAAATCGTTTTCGTAGAAAGGCCGTAATTCTCCATACTTTTAGATATAAGTTGCATTGTTACAAAGGACAAAAGTAAAAATATTTTTTTTACAACCTATAAATTTCCGAAAAAATTATCGCTTTTGTTTAATTAAATGTAAAAATAAGGTAATCCACGCCCCTATTAATAGTAATCCTCCAATTGGAGTTATAAAGCCAAATTTCTTAAAATCAAAAGAAAACAGGTTGTTGCACGCCAAAAAATAGATAGATCCTGAAAAAAATGCAACTCCAATCACAACTAACCAAAGAATGGTATTCTTTACTTTGTCAGACACCAGTGCCGTAGTTCCTAAAAATAACAAAAAAAGCGCGTGGTACATTTGGTATTTAACCCCTGTTTCAAAAACAGCTATCGATTCAGGTGAAATAAGTTTTTTTAGTCCGTGTGCTCCAAAAGCACCTAAAACAATGGCTATTGCCCCTAATACAGCGGCAATTAAAATAATCTTCCTATTCATGTGTTTGAGTATTGTGCCGTAAAATTATGAACTTTCTGTAATTTTTTTTGCTTAAAATTTTTGATAAATATAACATATTGCTACTTTCGTGTGATATTATCCAAATGCTATGAGAAATATATTCATAATAGGAGCCGGACGCTCGGCTTCATCACTTATAGATTATCTGCTAGACAAATCGGAAGCAGAAGATCTTCACCTTACCATTGGCGACCTCTCTCTTGAGCTTGCTGAACGAAAAACAAAAGGACATCCGCGTGCTACAGCCATTGCATTTGACATCTTTAACGAACAGCAACGCAAAAGCGAGATAAGCAAGTCACACATTGTAATATCAATGCTGCCGGCGCACCTCCATTATGAGGTAGCCAAAGATTGCATTACTTATAAAAAGCACATGGTAACAGCATCATACATAAGTCCCGCAATGCAGGAGCTGGATGAGCTGGTAAAAGAAAACAACCTTGTTTTTATGAACGAGATAGGCCTCGATCCGGGTATAGACCATATGAGTGCCATGAAAATACTGGACGAAATACGCGATCAGGGCGGCAAAATCCTCTTGTTTGAGTCGTTTTGCGGAGGCCTTGTTGCCCCTGAGAGCGATAACAACCTGTGGAATTACAAATTCACATGGAACCCACGCAATGTGGTACTTGCCGGACAGGGTGGCACTGCCAAATTCATACAGGAAGGTACTTATAAGTATATTCCGTATAACAAACTTT
>QFQM01000573.1 GCA_003243255.1 Flavobacterium psychrophilum
AATCGTAGTAATGGTTTTTACTGTGATTGAAAGTTTGCCCGTGTTCCGGTACTCTTTTAAAAGACCAGGTACTGTGGTGGCCAGGTTGAGAAATCCAATGTTGATCATCACCGGTTCCAGGTTTACTTCGCTGAATTTGGGAACGGTGATGTTCACATCCCTGATTTGTGAAGACGCTACGGTTGTTGTTCCGTAGATCATCTTCACAAAGGGATGCTTTACTTTCACGCTTCCACCGCTTGGGTTCTTCAGAGTAACATCGATGCGCAGATCAATCCCATCAAGACTTACTTTATGAATGGAGACTTTGGTTACAGACTCCAGTTCATTCGAAAGCCGGTTGAGCTTGAGCAGGTATGATGCACCGAACAATGCAGCGACAGCTCCGGCACCAAGCAATATGTGCTTAGTGTTTACCATCGCCTTTTACCTCGAACCAAGCCTTAACCTTCAGCCAAATTTTTTTAAGCTTTGGCTTGATGTACTCACCCAGCTCAGCAATGATGAGGCAAATAATACCGGAGGCAATACCTGATACCATTCCTTGTACCACGTGATCGATCAGGGCACCAAGATCAAAATGCGCAATGAAGTTGAAGATGACCCCGAAGAGGAAAGTGGTAATCCAATTACCCGATCCATTGTTTTGGTTTATTTCCGTTTCCATGTGCGAAAGGTGCAATGGCTCGCGGATAAGGGTAAAGGATTTTAAATGACTCTAAACGATTTGAAAGGAATATGAAGGAGTGTGAATGATCCACGCCAAAATTTGCTGTCGAATTTGCAAATTCGACAACCATTGTTCTTTATCCAATAAGAAGTATCGACTCTATGACTTAATACAATGTGCCAATTCTTTCAATCAAGACTAATTAAACCATTCATTTTGGATACAACTAACTTTGTTTTGAACACTTTTATCTTTTGGGTACTCATCAATTTTGTAGCTCACAAATAAGAAGTTAAAATGAAATACAAAATTTTAGGAAATACAGGGTTGAAAGTTTCAGCCCTATGTTTAGGCACAATGAATTATGGCGGAAAAGGATTTTTCAGCTACATGGGTAATCTTGACCAGAATGCCGTTGATGAACAAATCAAAACAGTAACGGAAGCAGGTGTTAATTTTATTGACACAGCGAACATTTATTCCGAAGGACTTTCGGAAGTTATGATTGGCAAAGCAATTAAAAACCTCTCCATCAACAGAGACGATTTAGTTCTAGCAACAAAAGTGAGGGGTACTATGGGCAAAAGTCAAAACGACCTGGGGCTCTCAAAAAAACACATTATCCAGCAAATTGAAGGAAGCTTAAAAAGGTTAGGTACAGATTACATCGACTTGTACCAAATTCATACAGCAGATCCATTAACTCCTATTGAAGAAACCATCAAAACATTAAATGATTTGGTGCGAAGTGGAAAAATCAGATATTTTGGTGCAAGCAATATTTCTGCATGGCAGTTGATGAAAGGTTTGGCTTATTCACAATACAATCATCTGGACAGATTTGCTTCTCTTCAAGCCAACTATTCATTAGATGTGAGAGATGCAGAACGCGAAATTGTGCCCTTGTTACAAGATCAAAAAGTAGGTATGATGATTTGGAGCCCATTAAGTGGTGGCTTACTTACCGGCAAGTACAAAAGAGACGGACAAAAAGAAGAAGGAAGACTGAATAGTTTTCCATTTCCACCTTTTCACGAAGAAAGAGCGTACGATGTTTTAGATGTACTCACCCCCATGGCAACGAAGAAAAATGTTTCCATTTCTCAATTGGCATTAGCCTGGTTA
>QFQM01000112.1 GCA_003243255.1 Flavobacterium psychrophilum
TTCTCCTGGTACTAGTGGTTAGATTATTATAAGTTGATGTTTGAAATCCTGTTGTGACATTTTTAAAATAATATGTACTGAATGACGGGAACTGTATAGCTATGTCAAAGGGATATCCTTCTGTAAACTTGCAATAGTAATCAGTATAGTTGTTTGTTGGTAATAGCACCCTAGTTGTTGGCGCAATCTGGCTCATCCTATGATAATCTGGTAACTGTTCCACACCCCTCAAAAACACATAGCTTTTATTTAAAACTTCTGTACTGCTTCCAATTATCCTTATAGTCACATTAATGGATTTTCTAATGTTAGAATCGCTATACAGATAACCAGCAGTAAGGTTAGGAATCACCGTATCTTCAAAATGATTGGTATTGATTATGCTCTTCACAATCTCTTTAAAATTGAACGTGAATGTTCCGTTTAATGGAACAACATTGAAGGTAATACCATTTACAACTATCTCACTCCTAGTATTGCCAGTCAATGTGTCACTGGCATATTGAATGATAGAATCATTGTATGCTGGGTTGATTGCTAATAGGTCTTTTGTTATTACTACTGCCATTTATTGGTATTCATTGAATGATTTTGTTATTATTGTTTGCACCTCATTTATAAAGGCACTGACATTAAGAGAATTGATTCTCTTAATTATCTGGTCTATGCGTTGTGGCGTAATTACCTGGCTATATATCTGTAGATTGTTTTCTTTATTTGTACCCTCTTGGGCTATCTTTCTTGCAATAAGGAAAGCTAAGCTGCTTGTGGTTATTTTATCTTCAACAGGCTTCAATCCCTTTGCCTTAATCCAATCCTCTATAGCTTTGATTGGTGGCATTTTCCCAGCTCGACGGCCTGAGAGATATTGATAACCTTTAAGAACTGCTGTAAGGCCGTTATATTCGATTTCCAAGCCTTTTTCAAACTCGCCAGTTGTACGCTTACCGCTGGCATTATAAACCGTTAAAATCTCTTCCCTGAGCTTTTCCATTTCATCTTTGAGAATCTTTTCATTCTCTTCTGGTGTGAGCATCTTAATCGATGAGAGCTATTAAATACGTTATGAAAAGGCCATCAAGATTGCCATCAAATATGTTAATTACCTCAATTGTTTTAAGATTCTTTATTTCATAATCTGAACAGCTAAATGAATCTGTAATTAGGGTTTTAGCTACATCAATCAAAGGTTTTATATACGTTTGATATTTGGCATCATAATCTTCATCAACATCGGAAGCCATTAGCAGCAACATATTGCCATTATATGTTTTGCTTTCCCTTCCTGTTTCTGAGAAAGAGGAATCGGTTGTAATTGGTTCAAGGAACATCTGAACCTGATTAGGGTTAACATCATCAGCACTAAGATTCAAATAATCTTTTCTGGCATATTGAAAACCCCAATCATTTTCCTCTGCTATGTTTTTAAAAAAATCGTACATCTTTATTTATTTCTTTTTTGGATAGCTTCAATATCTATCTTTATTTCTGCCAGTTCCTTTTCTCTTAATAGCTTCGCAAAAACTAAGAGATAAGGCAGGTCTTCAATTTCTTTATACTTGGTAATATCACCACCAGCCAGATTATCAAGAGTGTTTATAACCCCAAATTTTGCGAGCCTTTTACCAACCTTAGCTTCAATCATTACAGGGTCGGTTTCCTCACTGGTAAGAATTTTTTCTCTTTCAATTATCTCAAGAATCTCTTTCTCAATTCTGTTCCTAACTCCCCAGAAATCAGTTATTCTAATGTTAGAAACTTCATCTGATTGGATTCCTGTTAGAATTGAGAATGCTTGAATCACAGAATCTAAGGTGGCTTCAAACATTAAATCTCTCATCTGATTAACCTTACCAAAGCTTAGATTATCAACCCTCTTTATAATTAAACTATTACCGTTAGGGTCTTTTATGCTATTAGCAGGATGCAGGTGTTTAAGTAGCAATAGATATTCTTCAATTTTTGTAGCATCGGTTAATTGAAGAAATTCCTTCATTGTATAATTGGTAATCTTCATTATCTGTAAATGCTGTTTGGTCTGTATTTTAGGTTGAAGGTATTTTTCTTTTTGCTCGCAAAACTCATTCTAAAGGCATATCTAATAGCATCAAGTAAGTGGTCTGCTCCTTCTGGAACTTGTAATTGCTTTCCAGTTTTATCCGTTTTCCATACATATCCAAAGAGTTCCTTTATGAGGTTTTCCGACCTCTGAGTTACTTTAAAAGGATTTTCCTGCACTATCTGGATTCCATAAGCAATTGAACCTGGGCCTTTGGTTGCTTGGGTGACATTAATCCCACGTCTTTGTAACTCGAAAATTGTTTGAGGTGAAGCGGAATCTGCATAAATTACCTTGTCATTTGCGCCATTTTCTTTGATAGCTTTTGCCAACTCATCTAGCCCCATTTCCGTTTGATATATAACTTCATCAATAATTATCTCATCATCATAACGATAGACCGATACCATCGCAACAGGGTCGGGATTCCAACCAAAATCTAGTCCGCTGCATATTAATTCTGCGCCTTCTGGTAATTCATTAACAGGAGACCAGTCCTTATATATCGCTCCCGTTTGTACACCTAGTTGACCTAAACCAAACACCTTCCACTTATTAGCATAGTATTCGCTTGTTTTGCCAAGCTCTCTAAAGCCTTCAAGTTCTTCAACAGCCCTTGCTGGGGCGAATTGATTATCTAAATATGTTAGGGTGATAAAATCACAATCAACTTTACCCAATATATGCTCGTGTACCCAGAATTCACTTTTAGGGTTAAAGTCAACTATTGTAAGCATATTGGTTCTCATATTCAGTTGTGAGTACGCTTCAAAATCAACTTCTGTTCCCTCATTTATAAAGAGGATATCCCTACGTGACCCAAGCTCATCATCAGCTCCAAAGAATTCAAATTTTGAATCGCCAAGCATGTAGATGTTATTGGTCAGATTATGATTCTTTGGGTCATAAATCCCCATTTTTTGAAGGATATCAATAAAGCCATATTGTCCTTGGTATGCACCCCTTCTGAGCTTGTTCAAGTTCTTTCCAACAACACTTATAGTTAAGGTTCTCTTCTGAGCAATAAGAATAAGATATTGTAGTATTGATGTAGTTTTCGATGCTGATGACCCACCATTTATGATTCTAAGAGGTTTCCTTAACTGGCATAATTTGTCAAATGCTTTTGAATATCCAATTGCTCCACCGTCATTTTCATCTACTTCTAACATTAGAATTCATAATCATCATCTTTTTCATTATCAAGCCCCTTAATTGGAGCTATCTGTTTAACAGGAACTTCAACAAAATCTACATTTATTAGATTATCAATAAGGTTTTTCTGCTCATCATTAGCTGCAATTATATTGATTGTTTTTTCGCTAGTGTGTTGGATTTGAGTAGCTGGATTATATTCGTTATCCCACTTGTTCTTTAATATCCAAGCGAAACGATACCAGTTCTTATCACCTCCCTCAAGAATTTTGCTTAATAATCCTAGTTTTTGTATCATTCTGGCATCGACATATAATTCTTCAAACTTTCTTGCTGTTTCATTATCTTGGTGTTTACCAGATTTCCAATTTTTGAACGTTCTAACATCTATTTTTTCACTGCCTTCTAGCTCCTTGTTAATAAGGTGAACAAGTTCTTCATCAGTTAAAAAAGCCACTGGGTTATCCCTTACTATATCTTCAAAAATTCCAACCAGCTTATTTGTTAATTTGAATGGCCTACCAGCACCCTTTTGTTTTTCATCTTCATTCATATTTGTTTCCATATATTGAAATAATACGACCATCATAGCCAATGTAAAGGCTGACTTTAAAATAAATATATCCTTCACCCCAGCCTTATTTTATAATATTATTAACACGAAAAGTAGTTTGAAGAAAAACAGTAGCAGTATCTTTACAGATATTTTATAAATCTTTTTATGCGTAAAAACGGTCAAATAATTATTGTTGAAGATGATGTAGATGATGCTGATATTCTCAAAGAAATTATATCAGAGCTAGAGTATGACAATGAGATTATAGTCATACATGATAGTACGGCAGTGGTGGATTATTTGAAACAGTCAGATGTAAATCCGTTCTTAGTTATTTCGGACATCAATATGCCTAAAATGAATGGCTATGAATTGAGAGACTTAATACTTAATGACCCAAAACTAAAATTGAAAAGTATTCCGTATATTTTTTGCTCAACAAGCAATGACCCAGAAATTATTCTTAGTGGGTACAAAAGAAGTATTCAAGGATTTTTCCACAAACTAGCTGACTATAATGAATACTCTAGGAAAGTGAAAGCCATAATGGATTATTGGAAGTTCGCTGAGCTTCCTCATATTTTATCTTAATTGCTTTAAAAATTTGTTAATCGAGTTTTTGATAGAATTATTCTTTAGTAAATTTATTATACGTTCTTTTCATCGTTAGAATTCATATCGACAATTTAAAAGTGACATGAGAGTTAGTTATGCATCAGTGTTACTTTAGCCGCCCTTCCTAGGAAGGGCTTTTTATTAGATTTAATATTTTTCCATCGGACTAGGTTATTTATAATAAGCCAGCATTGTTGCTGGCTTTTTTTGTGAACACAATTAAAATATATTTTTAATATATTTGAGCTCGGCACTGAGACACTGGTATAATGAAAAAGCACCGAAGCGTAAGCCCGGTGCTTTTCTTTTTATTGTTTATGAGGGTTAGAAAATTGTTAAAATTTTTGAAGAAAAAATTGTCCTATTTTAAATTTGTCGCACGTTCTTTCTTCATCAAATTTTACTCTATAACAACACCCCCAAAAGTAACGTGAGTTAGTTATCACTTGTTACTTTTTAACCCCTTCCAACGAAGGGGTTATTTTTTAAAACTTGATTTCTGTTATATATATTTCCTTGTAGGTAACGCTTTTTGGTTTCTGTTCCAACAATTTTCTAACGTTAGAAAGCTTTTCCAGAGCATCCTTGTAAGTTGATGTATCTCTCTTTTGGAATAATACTCTAATTAACTCCTTCATTTGTTTGAAACTATTGTTTTAATCTCGGTAAGAAGCTTGATTATCTCTTCATCCTTGCCGTTATCACTTTGCTCTTGCCACAAGACAGAGATTTTCACGACATCACGACTTAAAACATCTTTTTCATCCTGTGCTTTTTCAAGCCTTTTTGCGAGCCACCAGATTACAATACCCATCACCACAACTACGGGTGCTTGTTGGAGTAACCAAGTTCCAATCTCTAAATTTTCCATTCGCTTTTTCTAATATTAGAATTTCGTTATATACTATTCAGATACATCTGTCTCCATGTATTGCTATTTATCTTAACATAAATAACACCTGTTCCGACGCTACCACATACGATTTGACTACCTACTGCAACTGATGGGTAAGTTGCGTTTAATGACGTATTACTTAATGCTGAAAACGTTGTGTTATTAATTATTTGAGGTAAACCATTCAGCTTCTGGTCAAGATAATTAATATTAACAGCAGCATAAGGGCTTGAACCTGATGGGTCGCCAACAAGAATTTCACCACCAAAACTACCGCCAGTTACACAATTAATAGCACCGAAGAAATCAGAATTTCCAGATACAGAAAATGTTGCATTAAAGTTGTTTATTGATGTGGGATTCATACCAATTGCAACCTTATCATGCTTGGAAACAAATAATGTCGGTCTTCCTCCATAAGTAGAACCAGATGGATATATTCCTAAACCAATTGCATCACCTGCTATCGTTGCTTTACCAGATGAATATGTTCCACCCCATGTAAGGTTTTGACCAGCTGCGATATTAACACCAGTAGTAAAATTACCCATACCCTGAACGTCTAATTTATAACCTGCATCTGGTGTGTTACCAAGTGTTACATTTCCACCAGTATGCCATATCTGATAAGCTTGTTCACTGCCAGATGCGCCACCATATAAAATAAGGTTGTTTTCGTTAAGTCCTTGCCCAAATAGAACACGGCCTGACCCTCTAGTCATAGAAAGCTGATTACCACCACCTCCGTTAGCTAAATTTAAACGTGCATCAAAATTAATTGTAGATAATCCAACATTACCAGTACCACCCTCAATAACGAAAGGAGCTGTACCAGCACTAAGATTAAGAATAGAAAAATAAGATTGCGAAACTGCTGGAACACCATTTGAAATACCCCAAAGATATGCTGTTGGAGAATCATTCTGAATCTCAATTCTAGTTTGTAAACTATTTACCGAATCAGTACCAATTTTTAAAGAACCTTTAATCCTTGCACCACCTTCAACATCTAGTTTTGCTGATGGAGATTCATTTCCTATACCGATAGCACCACTTCCACCAATCCACATTAAAGGATTACCAGCATGATTTTTAAATGAAGCAGAATAATCAGTTGCATTTGTACCACCTTCAACTAACAATCCTCTGCTAGTACCACCAGCACTATTGTTATTATAAATATAAGTTGCTGGTAAACCATTATCAATACCATAAATTTGCAACTTAGTAACAGGTGTTGATGTACCAATACCAACATTACCGATAGTAAATTCATGTCGGGATGCTGCATAAGTAAGCGGTGAATAATGATTTCCAGCCCTGTTGTAATTTTGTAAATAAATAATTTCACTCGCTCCTAGTGCTACTTCAAGTCCTTCATTACCACTATTTGATACCACAAATTTATGTTGAGGGTTAGTAGTGCCAATACCTACATTTCCTCCACGAGCTTGCAAAGTTATATTTTGCGCGCCAGTACCAGCCAAAGACCCTTGTATATTCGCTGGCACTGACATTGATGGCTCAATAGCTAAGAAATTTTCACCTGTGATAGTCGGATTACCAACTATAAAAGTTTCTGTTACTGTGAGTTCACCATTTTTTGTTTCGTCACCTGCCTTGTGTAACACATTTTGGTCAAAAGGTATTTCACTCCATGAATTCCATGAATTTGAAAACTTGGTTCTGGTAAACAATTTACCATCGATATCAAACACAAGTTGATTAGCATAGTCATCATTATGATTTGTGCTAAACTGAATTCCTTGCGCCCATGCTGTTGATGGATTTGGTCTATTAGCAGCATTTAAATCACCTTCAAGCATCTTAAAGCCAACAGGTGAGTTGAAATCTGTTACAAATGTTTGTTTCCAATTATTTGCAGTCCCAACTGTTAAGTCACTTGGTTGATAAACATAAACATCTGTTGGATTCTGACCGCCCCACATCCATGTTGGAGGAA
The DNA here is from genome assembly GCA_003243255.1 of Flavobacterium psychrophilum. The sequence goes on from QFQM01000112.1 coordinate 7,244, forward strand.
CACCAACTGTTAGACCGTTTTGCCAATGAAAAGTTGCGTCCCCAGCCGTTGTTACAATTGTATTTGCTCTTGCAGCTGTTCCACTAACATCTATAGGCCAAGTACCAGTAGCATTTCCCCTCACAACATCAGCAACGTTTGTTGGGGATGCTAAAACCCATTCAGTGTTATTAGCTCTTCTTACCATAAAGTTACCTGTATTTGCTACATTCACTAATGTATCGTTGTAAGGATACCCTCCTAATGCATTTGAGTTACCAGCAACGATATTTGACCATGTACCAGAAGCATTGCTGCCATTGGTGTTTGCTTTGCCATCTAATGCACTTGTAAGGCCAGTCACATCACTTATACTATGAGTGTGTACTGTTGGTGCTGCTCCTACATCAGTATGAGCAAGATTTACAACTCCTTGATATCCGTTAACGCTTGTAACGGCATCGCTTCCATCTGATTTCTCCCATTTCCCACCGTCAGAATAAATCACATAATCTCCATTGGTTAGCTGAATATTTCCAGAACCAAAATTGAAATTTGTAGTTGTTGGTGCGCCTGTTACCTTATACACCCAGCCAGTAGTTCCAGTGCCATCAGATAAAACAGGTGAGTTGGTTGCCACGTTCCACATACCTTTAAATATCATCACCGCATTTGGTAATTGTGAAACGGGTATTTTCCCAGCACTATCAAGGCTTGCAACGCCATTTGCAACAGCTTTTTTGGCCGTATTTAAGACCTCTGAGCCATTATATATTAACTTGCCTGTACCAGTTGTAGTAAGACTAATATTATTTGCTGTAGTGGCTGTAGAGCCTTGATTCATAACCTCGGCTAGTGTTGGAATGTATGGCAATGCATCGCTATTGGTACTATCAATGAAGTCTGATTCAACAAACATTTGGTTATCCCCACCATACAAGCCAGGTTCACCTACGAACACAACGTAATATAGTACGCCATCAGTGGCATAAGAAAAATAATATGTGTATTCGGTATCGAAAAAATCATGAGATGTTTCATTTGCTGTAGCTATATAATCACCATCAGGAATCTCGCCCAAATAAGTAATCACAGCAGTATCATCATCAATAATATCATCAGGGTTTAGCACACCTTCAAAAATCATTTTAAACTGAGTGCTTGCAACTGGCGTTTGATTAAGTCCATATGTTCCTTTACCACCTGTAAACATCCAAATAGTTTTCTTTTGTATTTGTGTGCTACTTCCCTCTTGCAAAGCTGGCCTTACGAACTGGAATAAATAAGGTGTCATAACCTCTGATACAGCAAATGCATAGGTCAGGTTAATCTTATTTACTATCTCAGCTGGTGTAAGAGTATTACTCGGTGTTGTAAATGCATATTGAAGGGTTGTATTGAATAATCCAACGTTGTTTTGGTTAAAGCTTGCTGATGATGCAGTTTTAGCAAATAGTACATTTGCCAACGCATTTATAACCAATGCCTGTGAGCCATAATTATTTCCATCAACTCTTATTTCATTGTAATGAGTTGATGAAAGTATTTGTAGTTTGGTATCGTAAGCACCGACAATGGTAATGTGTGTTTGACCTGCTGGCACACACACAAAGTTTTTTACATATCTAGTTCCGTTTAATGTGAATGATGTGCTATCTATGCTATTAATTAAAATCATTTAATCACTGAAAATCTTCTTCTCTCACCTGATGGATTATTTACCGCACAAGTGTTATTTATACCCCATTTTTTGAATATTTGGGTGTTGTTATCGAGATATAGCTTGATAATTGACCATTTTGCAGCAGCCATTTCTTTTTGCTGGTGTGCTATATCTTTTAATGTGTTCCTGTCGGTTGGGGTACTGTCTTGAGATGCTTTTGTAGTAGCTCCGAACGGTGTAATATTAGTATTAACCTGCAACACAAATCGGCTCATGAATAGGTCACATAAAAGGGCTTTTAAACCTTCCTGATAATATGTTACTGTTCCAACAGTAAACAAGCTACCTGATAACAAAGGTTGGTAAACAGGATTCTCAAGATTATTCATAACATCGAAATAGAAAGTAGTTCCAAGGAAATCTTGAAGGTCAACCGACTGAGCCATTGTGATAATTGGAGTTATCTTATCAGTATCAGTTTTACCAGTTTTGCTACCGATATCTTTATATTGTTTGATATCACTTATTGTTATTAAATTATCCATTAGATTCTAGTGCTATAATCGGTGTTATTGTCCAATCATTTGAAGGATTAATATTGTCCTTCCACAATGAAAAGATTCTTTTGAATGCTTCCTGAATGATGGCTCTCTCTTCTTCCTTATTTTCCCAGTGCATTACTTTAGCCTGTCTGATTAATTCACCAGAATTTCCAAAAATTGAACCGTCATTATTGTTGTTTACAAGAATAGATGGCACTCCGAATGCGTTGATAATATTAACTCTTACACGCTCGGAGGTCTTTTCAACCATGTCTATATCAATATTTGTATCGATGCTTTGAACATTAATCTGTTTGGTAAGGTCATCGGTAGCATCTGGTGCTTCCAGTAATAGAATTCCAGAGCTGTTTTCAGCACCTTTAAGGTCTTTAAGTGTTCTCTCAAACTGATTTCTTTCTGTTTCATCATCAAATGAAGGAACTACAACCACCTTTGAACCAAATAACCCTTTTCTAAGCACTGCATTCTTGATATCAGCAACCTCATTTTCGGTATTCATATCCTTCAATACACTATCACCATCAGATAGTGAATAAGTATCTGTGAAATCTGAATTGATATGCAGTATTTGACCTTTATATTTATTCCAGCCCCCTGCTTTTTCAACTTGATTTTCGATAATCTCAGGAATGGGATTAAATCTGTCTATAAGCTGGAAATCATCTTTCTTAATTGACTTCCCTTTACTTTTATCCCAGTTACAGTAAACAGCAAATTTCCCTGAGTAATTTGTGCTATCGGCTTCCCCAATTCTCACATCCGTTGCTGGTAATAATACTACACTTATTACTTCATATAATGCATTATAATTGACATGAAGAAAGATATTATTCTGCTCAGCAAATTCTTTTGATACGACCCTCAAAAGTTGGTTTATGGTCATACCCTTACTATTTATAATAAGATTGCTGTTCTGAGCGAAATTGAAGCCCTTTCCAGCAATATATTTGCTATTAAGGTCACTACATTGCTTTGCCGTAACAGAAGCTCCTACAAGGCTTTTAATTAAACTTGGATAACAGTTATCATCGCCCCAATTATAGATGCCCTCAGTCTTGTTATATTTAACGGATAAACGGTTATCCGCTTCTATTAACTTGATTCTTCTTGACATCCTTATTCACCTTCATTTTCTTCGACGTTATTTGGTTCAACAATAAGTTCTTTCCAATTTTCAGGATATTCGCTAAACATACTGATACGATTAGGATTAGACTTTAAGAATTCAAGTGCTAATTCATCTGTCAAGACAGTATTAGTAATAAATTGACCGCTTCCAAAACTCATTTGGATAGCACCCAAAACTGACTTTAATTTAAACTGTGAACTATGTGTGATTTCAGGTATTGCCACCTCGGCAACAACCTCAATATTTTTCTTCTTTTTACAACTTGTACAAGCCATATTTTTCTAATGTTAGAAAAAAAGGGTAGATAGCTTTTACCACCATCTACCCCTTTTTAGTATTTGTTATTTTTAAGCTGATTATTCAGCAAATAAAGCGTCAAATTTTGCTTTATTAGAAGTATAAGTACCCTCATCCCAAACTTGGTATTGATACTCTTCACCAAAACCTTCTTCACTTCCAAGAACAAATAATACACCGCCATCGTTCTCATTTGAATTAAACGTAGATTCTGTCATTACAAGTCCATTTTGAGTGCCAAAAACTGCAAATGCATCATCAGTACCTTTACCCCAAGAAGTTTCAACGATTACGATAAATCTTCCGTTCTTCAATTGACTAGATAACTCAGCAGCTTTTCTACCTTGTGCGAATATGCGCCCAGAATAGCTGTGATTATACTTATCAACTCCTGCATCGTTAGCTGCGAACTCAGAAGCTGTGTTGTGAAGTCTTTTCACGGTTACAGCAGAATATCCAGTAGCACCCGATAGCAATGATAGATTGGTGATAACCGCACCAGAAAGCGTTAAGGCTGTCAGGTCGATGTCATCAACATTAATTATAACTGCTTTTGTTGATATACCAGCAACTGCATTTTTAGCATCGGTACAATCATCAGCAATATTTTGTAGTAATTTATTTAAACAACTCATTTATAAATCTCTATTCCTTCTTGTTATTAGTATGCTACCGAAATAAAGTAACCTTCAAGTGCTTTTGCATCCAGAGAGAAGATATTTTCAGTATATACTTTTCTATCAGTCTTATCATACCATACAGATAACTCCTTGAATTCGTTTTGGTCAAGAGTACCGATTGGTAAATTGCTTTTTACAGAGTACACAATTCTATGAGGTAAATTAAATTTAGTACCGTTGTTTTGGTATGCAGCTATCGTTCTATCCCAATGCTCATTAACAATGATTTTTTTACCTCTGTAAGTCATTACACCATCATTTACTGCAAGAGAACCAACAGCGTTCAGACCAGCGTCTTCAAGTTTATCCATGAAATTATCATATACCGTTTGAGTTACAATAAATTGACCGTCTGGATGATTTTTTAATCTTGCATCTGATTGGTTATATACCTTTCTCAAAGTTTCTAAGGCAGCACCAGCAGTTAGTTCTTGTGCGCTGTAAGTGGTTCCAGTATTAGAAGCAATTGAAGCTCTCTTAATTTTACCAGCAGTCACGTCAGCAAATATTTGTTTCCAGATACCATCTACGGAATTGAAATAATCAACATCAATTCCATTAGTAATTGTACCACCAGATACAACGTTTTTAGCATCTTTATCACCAAACCAAGTAAGTCTTAAGATTGCTTCATCAATAGCTTCAAGCAATCTTGATGCAATCATCTTAATTTCCTCACTACCTTCAACGTCATATTTGTTTTGTTTTTGACCAAAAGCTTTTAATAGCTCAGGAAGCTCCTTTGCACAGTAAGGTATTCTAATGTCAATCTGGTTGTTTTCCCAGTACTTTTGTGTAGCTACAATACCAGCATCGCTATCCTCAGGCGTACAAGTACCATTAGCAGCTTTACCCTGTAAGCCCATGCTTGACATTAACAGGATTTGAGTTTTCATATCAATACCCTCAACAATGTCGTGCATCTCAGTAAGAGCAGGGTTTTTGAAAGCAGTTTCAAAAATTATCGCTGATAATTCTTGAACCTCTTTAGGTGATAACGTTACGTTATCAAAATTGAAATTAGCCATTCTTTTAAATCATATTTTCTAGCTTATATGTTATTTTCTCTTGATTGAGAATTTTGGTTTTTCCTGTTCTGTGGCCTTCACAGCTGGAATATTTTCCTTTTTTTCTGGTTGGTAATCGCTCCCTACCATTTTTGCAAGAGCTGTGTATTTTGCTTCAAGCTCTTCATTCTGTTCAAGCATCTTTGCCATTATCTCAGCTACTTTGCTTTCCGTTTCCTCTTCTGCTTTTGCTTCATCAGCTCCTTCTAGCTCGGCAATCTTTGCTTCCAATTCAGCTACCTTAGCTTCCAGCTCGGCAATTTTTGCATCCTTATCTGTTTCCTCAACTGGGGCATTTTCTGTTGATTCTTCATCTTCCTCAACATCAAGCAATTCTTCAACAGTCTCTTCAACAACTGGTAGCCAAATCTCTTTCACAAGACCCTTTTCGCAAACGATTGAACCTCCGTCTGGCATCAAATACTCACCATCAGCTGGTTTTCCATCAACTGTAGCTTTATCGCCCTCTACTGGTGTATCACCTTCATTTAAGTCAGGAAACGTAATTGGTGTTGCAGTTGCATCTTGAAGAACCAATTCAGCCTTAACATTGAAAAGCTTGTTGTAGATAGCAGATATCTTTTGTTCTACTTTTGTCATTAAACTTTCGTTTTCTTCTTTCTCATTATTTATCATAGCAACTGCCTTAGCAGCTACTTGTATTTCTGTAGCAATTCCCAACTCTTTTGCTTGTTGAGCATCTAAATATGTTTCGTTCTGTAAAAGAGATTGGATTGTATTTTTGTCAATTTGAAGGGCTTCTGAATAAAAGTTGATTAGTTTATTTTCTATCGCTTTTAAATGGCTCATTTGGGCTGTGATTGCGTCGTGAGTACCCCTTAAATTTTCTACCCAAGGCAAGTGAATCATCAGGGCATTGGATGCACCTTCTGGTATGATTCTTTTTTGGCCAGCTAGGAATATGATGCTAGCTATCGAATAACTTTTGGTAGTATAAGTGGTAACAGGTACAGATAATCCTTTTAGATAATCGTAGATGGCATAGCCAGCATCAACATAACCACCAACTGAATCAATCTTAACTAGATATTCCGTAGCGGTTTTTTGAGCTTTTACCTGTCTGATTACATCAATTAGGTTGGTATCTTCACCAATTACACCCGATATGTATATTATTCCTTGTGTCATATAAATAATTAATACCGACAGAAGGACAAATGTGAAGTCTAACGTTAGACTTTTTTTCTAGTATTGCTTAAAATCAAATAAATATTTAGAAGCACAGACATTACAACCAACAGAATTAATCTCCAATCTTGCACAACTACCTTCTTGTATTCTGTCTTAACTTGGATATTGTTCTCTCTTTCAATTCTGCTATCAATAACCTTTGATTGCTCAACCTCCTTTAAATCAATACGAGCTGTTATAGCGTTGTTTTTACCCTCAAGTATAATCTTACCCTGCGGTGTGCTGTAAGTCTCTCTAAATGGCTTTAAAACACCTAACGAATCGCAAGGATTTATAATGTACACAGTATCTTTTAAGGCTGGTATTATCAGCTTTTCACTTCTGTAGTTGATGCTATCAAATTTTGTGTTCTGGTTGAACTCGTAAGTTTTCTGCTTGCTTGCGCATGATCCTAGAAGGAATACTAGTAGTAGTGTTATTATTCTTTTCATATCTCGGTATCTCTAAAATATTTACTCCTGTTAAGCCAACCCTTCAAAAACTTCTTTTGGCTTGCATTGGCAGCAACAATACCGTTATAAAACTTATCCCTTTCAT
>QFQM01000574.1 GCA_003243255.1 Flavobacterium psychrophilum
AAGATAATGCCTGGCGTTGGCGTTTACCATTAATGCTGGAACGGAAACCGCTTGAGAGTATCCCAAGTAAGAAACGTGCCGAATATCGCCGCCGCTTCCAGTTACTCGACGATATGAATAGCAGTCTGGCCGATTTTTTCCGCTAAATATTGAGAGCAGTGGCATCACCACTGCTCTTTGTTATTACTGTTGGTATCAATACCTTATTTATTCTCATTTTCATTGCCAGTAATTATTATTTTATTCCTATTATTTACTAAATATCCCCACACCAACATTCAACCAATAACGTGATCTTGTCTGGCGCGCATCGTGGTTCTGCTGGCCAGCACACAAATTGATGCAGCGCATTCATATAGTAAAAAACGAGATGATACGGCTAAAACGTAACGATATATCTTTCAAGGCTTTTTTTTCATGCTACTGTGGTTTTTCCATTTAACGGCCCGGAGGGGCTATTCCAACCTTAAAATTCGTTTGTCCTGTCTGCAAAGGAAATTCGTTTTTTTTCACGCAATTTTGCCCGGATAAAAATTACCCTCACGGTGCAATTTGCTCAGTGTGTGGATCTCGTCTTACGGCAAAAACATGTATTCCAGTCAGACGAAGATGGCCTAAAAAAGCGTCCTGATGAGAGGCCTCCAGATGAGGCCTTTATAAGACGTGCATAATCATTTATGGGCCATCGATACAACACGGGAAAACCGTTTTCCCGCGCGGAGTACGGCTAAATCCAGTTGATGGTGGCAGGTTAATAAAACTGACGAATGGCCTGTTCAGTTTCACGCGTACTGACTAATTCCGAAAACTTCGCTATCAGGAACTCTTTTCCATCCAGCACATACGTTTCGATCGGCATATCAAGAAAAGAGCGCTGATCATTTCTGTAGCTGACCTTCTTTAGGTCATCCGCCACCGAGATGTGATCGACCTTTCCACCGGGGAGTATTACCACAACATCTTTGCTCATGTCGTTATCCTCAGTTGTTTAAATTGCATACGACATTAGCACAGCCTTTCGGTCATCGTCTCTTGTTATGTTTAGACATCATGGCAAGGCCGGGAAAGAAAGCGGCTATACCACAGCGATAACCTACTCAGCGCGCACCTCTTTCTCTTCGAGGCTTTACCAACCTGGATGGGCGTTAGCGCTTGTTTGGACAAAAAAAGCCGCTCGGACAGAACGGCGAATGAAGCTTACCAGGGAACAATAATGAAGCATGGATGCAATGACTATAGCTGGCTAATAGTTGCTGATTGAAAACCAGGATGATTCTCAAAGCATATATTCTTAATAATTAGCAAACTAATGGCCGTAACGAAGAATTTATTAACTTTCAAGCAATTGCTTCCCTCAGGAGAAGAGCGGATTTCCCTCTCCTGAGGGATTTTTATTTCAAACACCGCCTGCCCGAAGACCTGTATACCCGCCAGTTCCCTGATGATTTTGCTTCGCTATCGGAGAGTGAATTATTCCGCGAGTCTGGTTGCACAGGCATAAACTCTTGGCCAAAAAGAAAGGTAAGGGTTCATCAAGCAGTGCCTTGGGACATGCATCTGAGGCAACGACGAAAAAGTATTTAGATCCGCGCAAAAAAGAATTTATTCTGGTATAAGGGTTAGGTCGCCGAAAACTGGAATTCGGCCGATTTTCGGACATTTTCTGACGGAGCCACTTAAGTGCCTGTCTGGAAAGGGTTCCAAAAAAAGACCGAATACGATTCCTGTATTCGGTCCAGGGAAATGGCTCTTGGGAGAGAGCCGTGCGCTAAAAGTTGGCATTAATG
>QFQM01000113.1 GCA_003243255.1 Flavobacterium psychrophilum
AAACCCCACCCATATTATTATAACATGAGGCTTTGTTCAACGCTATCTGGCTGTCGCTATATCCTTCTTTTTTAAAATTATCAATAACATCAAAGGCTTTCTGATAGTAGCGTATAGCATCTTTATTATTTTCCTGCCCATCGAGTGCCAAAGCAATAAGGTTATAACAGTTGTATAAATCTGTTGCCTTATTATCTAGCCGCAAATACTTTTCGGCCTTAAAAGCTTCCGATTCACAAAGTGCAAATTCCCCTGCATCATAATAAACATAAGCCTTATACAAGATAATTTCACCAAGTGCCCTGTCTCCTGTACCGTTAAAATTAGTGTTGAGCTTTTCTGCTGCTTTGTAATACCAAAAAGCACTGTCATTATTTTCAAGCCCATAAAATGACTCCCCAACATAAAACAGGGCTCTACCGGCAGCCAATGTATCTTTGAGCGATACAGACAGCGAATATAATTTCTTTCCGGAAGTTATAGACTTATCATACAGATCCCTATTATAATAAGCTATCGTAATTTTTTTTAACAGATTTTGAGAAACTGTATCAACCGACCTATCTAACGCCAACTGATAGGCAGAATCAAGATATTTAACCTGAACATCACTATCCAGGGTATACTCTTCAACTTTTGCAATAAGGCTATCTTCAGTACTATTGGAAGCACTTTTTGCTTTTTTTGGCTTATTACAGGATAACGCCAAAAAAAACAATAGCAGTAGATATAGTAGTTGGTGCTTTTTCAAAATTTTTGAGGCTGTAGTTTTTATAACTACAGCCTCAAAAATAATATATTTTATGTTAAGTCCCTAATTATGGTCTCATTGGAGGTTTTGGAAGATCTTTGTCTCCGTTATCCGCAGGAATAACAAGTCCAAGGTCTCCTGCTTTAGTATCCTGAAGTGCGCTATCATCAGTTGAACATGAAACAAGAGATGAACCGATAAAAGCAACAAGGCAAAGTGAAAGGATAATTTTTTTCATGATAGTAAGGTTTTTTTATTAGATGTATAAATTTTATTCCTGATTATTTTAATTCAGAACCTCGTGTTTCCCGTTTGATTCTGAAGCAAAACTACAGGTAAAAAAACCACTGGCACAACGTTTTACGTCTGGTTTAGTAGAACACCCCCATACACGAGTAACTCGACCAATCTGAAGGGTGAATGACATATCTGAAAATCAAAAATTGATGTAATGACAAAAAATTAACAAAGAAAGAATTACTTAAAACCTTAAAAAACAGTTAAATAACAACGACAGACACTTTCAGTCTTTCTTAAAAGCATCAGATTTTCTCCAAATAATTAAGCGATTTTGGTAATTTTAAAGGTATTCCGGTGCAATTCTCCTGATAATGGTATCTACATTATCCTTAAATGTCTTGGAGAATGAAATAGAAACATCAGTATGATTTAAATAGCAAAGCGATTTCCCGGTATTGATCCTGGAAATGAAATTGCTATTTACAATATAGCTGTTATGTATCCTGAAGAAATAAAAAGGCAAATTGGCTTCATAGTGCTTCAGGGTTTTGTAAGCAGTAAGCTTACGCCCATTTTGCAGGTAAAAATCTGTGGTATTATTATCTGCTTTTAAATATACAATATCATGAAGGGAAACAAACTGGTAATCACCATACGATTTTATACAGATGGTGCTGTTTGCTACTTCAGGGTTTGTTTTTTGGAATTTCAAAAGACTCTTGCGCAGATCAAACTGATTAAGCGGCGCAAGCAGATAATCAAAAACACCCGCCTGGATAGCTTCAAAAGCAAATTTAGGAGATGCTGTGAGTGCAATAAAATAAGGAATACGATCTAAAAAGCGATAGAGTTCGGTGATTATACCTAATGACAGATTGCTCTTTTTGTTCTTTGGATTAATCTCAAGGAAAACAAGCTGAGGCTGAAGCTCTAAAATTTTGTTGATTGCATCCTCCCTGTTTTCGGCAATACCAAGACAATAGAATTCCGGGAAATCCTCAAACTTCTTTAAGGTTTCCTTGGTATTATCTTTGTTGTCATCAACTATGAGGTACGAATATTGCACTTATTAACAGAGAAAATTTTGCGCAATTTAAAAACATTTGATTTGTTAATTTTACGGTTTTCCCGTAATTTTTTGTTAATTTTGTACAAGCTACTACAAGATTTATGCGAGAAGATTTAAACATATTAATCGTCGACGATCATCCAATGACGGTTAATGGATACATTAATGTATTATCGGAGGAAGAGTTTGAAGATCACAACCTTATCTTCACAAAAGCACTGGATTGTGAGCAGGCCTATAAATTAATTACCGCATCGCAAACCGGAGGCACAGTATTCAATGTAGCTTATCTTGACCTTAGCCTTCCGCCTTATCCTGAGCAAAATATATTTTCAGGACTTGATCTTGGCGTGCTTATCCGCAAAACCATTCCGGACTGTGTAATCATCATCCTCACCATGCATAGTGAAGCCACTCTTGTAGACAGGCTGATAAAAGAAATTAATCCGCAGGGAATATTATGCAAGAGCGATATTGATATCGACGAATTCCTGAATGCTTTTAAAATAGTATATGGTGGCGATACTTATTTAAGCAACAAGATCGTAAAATCTTTAAAAGACAAAGTTTTCGATAACTACAAGCTTGACAATTACGACAAGCAAATTCTTATGCGATTATCAGAAGGCATACTTACCAAAAACATCCCTAACTATGTACCGCTGTCGCTTAGTGCTATAGAAAAAAGAAAAGCACAGATGAAAAACATGCTGCTTCAGGGAAAAGGTGGGGATGACCACGAACTTATAGAAGCCATCAAAAAAATGGGGATTCTTTAAGGCTCGTATATAAAACCTGAACTGTGGTCGTGACGGGCTCCAGTAACACTGCTTAATACATTTACCTCATTACGAAGTTTCAATACTCCGAGCAGCGCAAAGATCAGTGCTTCTTTAAACTGTATGGTTTTATCATCCGGTATTGCTATTATCGTAGCGGGAAGCAATTTCCTCATTCTGTTTATAAGGTATTCGTTATAAGCACCTCCACCGGTTATTAATAACTCTCCTTCACCTATCTTTTTAACTGTAGCTACAATCTGTGTCGCAACATGCTCTGTAAAAGTAGCAATCTTATCACTTGCCGAATCCTGATATTTATCCATAAGCGGCAACACTACCTCCTTAACAAATTCGAATCCTAACGATTTAGGATATTCCTGCGTATAGAATTCCAGGTTATTCAGCTCCTCAAGCAACGATTCTATTATCTTTCCTCCTGCTGCAATGCGGCCTTTATCATCATAATCAAACCCCAATTGATTCGCATAATAATTAAGAACCGTATTTACCGGGCAAATATCAAAAGCTATTCTTTGATCATTTTCTTCAAAAGAAATATTGGAGAATCCTCCAAGATTTAGGCAATAGCGGTATGAGGAAAAAAGAAGCCTGTCACCAATAGGTACCAATGGTGCTCCCTGACCGCCTAACTGAACATCCTGCACGCGGAAATCGCAAACAACCTTTTCATTTATGAGAGAAGCAATTTCCGGAAGGTTACCTATCTGTAATGTAAAACCATTGTGTGGCTGGTGCAATATGGTGTGCCCATGAGAACACACGGCATCGACATCAGTAATACCATTATCAGTAATAAATGATTTAATGACCGAACCCAGTAATTGTGTGTATTCCTTATTAAGCAATGCAAGTTCACTTTCGCTATAGGCTACAGCTTCTTTAAGGCGGTTTACCCACACTTCTGAATACGGAATTGTGACCGTTTCTTCTATTGTAAACTCCCATTTACCTTCATTATTGGTAAAAAAAATATGTGCCAAATCTACGCCATCCAGCGAAGTTCCTGACATTACTCCTATAACGTTATAGTTTTCTTTCATTGCGAGGCTAAAATTACGCATTCATATTGAAAAATTGACATTTAATAGCTACATTTGGGCGCAATAAAACAAAAAATATAATTTAATTATTATGGATTTTAAACTTACTGAAGAGCACCTGATGATTCAACAAGCTGCGCGTGATTTTGCACAGAACGAATTACTTCCCGGTGTAATTGAAAGAGACGAGAAACAGATTTTCCCGACTGAACAGATTAAAAAAATGGGAGAACTTGGATTTCTTGGCATGATGGTAGACCCTAAATATGGGGGAAGCGGCCTTGATACAATTTCTTATGTACTGGCTATGGAAGAAATCTCTAAGATTGATGCTTCAGCTTCAGTAGTTATGTCAGTAAACAACTCTCTTGTTTGCTGGGGACTTCAGACTTTTGGTACTGAAGAGCAAAAACAAAAATATCTTACCAAACTTGCAACAGGAGAAGTGATAGGCGCATTCTGCCTTTCTGAGCCGGAAGCAGGTAGTGATGCTACATCACAAAAAACTACAGCTATAGATAAAGGAGACCACTACCTGTTGAACGGTACTAAAAACTGGATCACCAATGGTGGCACAGCTGATGTTTACCTTGTAATCGCACAGACTGACATTGACAAAAGACATAAAGGAATCAATGCACTTATCGTAGAAAAAGGCATGCCAGGTTTCGAAATAGGTGCAAAAGAGCAAAAGCTTGGTATCCGCGGATCTGACACTCACTCTTTAATGTTTACTGACGTAAAAGTTCCTAAAGAAAACAGGATTGGTGAAGAAGGCTTCGGTTTCAAATTTGCAATGAAAACATTAGCCGGAGGCAGAATAGGTATTGCTTCTCAGGCATTAGGTATTGCTTCGGGTGCTTATGAGTTAGCTTTGAAATACTCTAAAGAGCGTAAAGCTTTTGGTACAGAAATATGCAATCACCAGGCAATCGCTTTCAAACTTGCTGACATGGCTGTTTCAATTGAGGCTGCACGCCACCTTTGTCTTAAAGCAGCATGGGATAAAGACCAACACAACAACTACGACCTAAGTGGTGCTATGGCTAAACTATATGCATCTCAGGTTGCAATGGATACTACTATTGAAGCTGTACAGATCCACGGTGGTAACGGTTATGTAAAAGAATACCACGTTGAACGACTTATGCGTGATGCAAAAATCACCCAGATATACGAAGGAACATCTGAAATACAGAAAATCGTAATTTCAAGATCGATCATCGCTCAATAATAAAAAAACCCGCAAAATGCGGGTTTTTTTTATGCTTTACATGAATATCCAAAATCGTTTACAAAAATCAGAAATTGAATATTTCAATATTTTATATACCCGCATACTAAATTACCCCCCTCCAAGCCTGATCCAGCCAGCACTGAACACCCACTACCACCTTTAAAACCAAATATTTAAAGCAAACACTCACACTTAAATCAAATCATACGATTTAATCTTTAAAGTTGACGTTTAATAAGCTGTTTACCTATTTTTCGCACATACTGAAGCAACATATAATTAAATTATAACTATTAAAAAATAGATATATAATTATATTTTACCTACCTTTCGTAGGGAAAAACGTGCATTACATCGAATATATGTCCGATGTTTTTACTGAAGCATTCATCTTTTCTACTTTTATAAGAAATAATACGAAGCATCACGCCAATTATCCTTTTTAGAAAATCCGGGAAGACTGGTTTAGAGACTGAATAGTATATATTGAAAAAAACCAACTAATTAAAAAATAACTTTATGAACATTATTGGGCAACGAATCAAAAAATTAAGAGAAGAAAAAGGAATAACTCAGGAAACAATGGCCAGTCAGCTTGATGTTACACAGAGTAACTATGGCCGACTTGAAAAAGACGACAGGAGGCTTAATGTGGTGAAACTTCTAAAAATAGCAAGGATACTAAACATAAACATTTCTTACCTGTTTAATGAAGTAGCTGCTGATATTGACACTGACGATAACCAGTCACTGAACAATGCCAATAAAGAAGTTTACAACATTCTTGTTGATAGCCTTAGAGCTGAGATTCAGCACCTAAAAGATGAAATCAACTTCTTAAGAATAATGGTAAAGAGCTAAGGCTTAAAAATAATACTTTAAATATTTTTGTGCCGTTTTTATAAGATAATAAAAACTACTACTTTTATCTGATGGTACAAAAACCAAAAGCTGTAAAATACAAAGTCATAACCGGATACATACTGCTATTAGCTATGGCAGTATTATCTGTTTGGCTTGTATATACTGAAATCTCAAAGCTGGCAATAACCCAAAAAAGCAACGAAGAGAAAAAAATCCTTCGTATCAGCACAACAATAGCCAATCTCTATGCTTCCGAATCGATCGGTAGAAATTCGATTCTTACCGAAGCCGATGCTGATTTTAAAAATTACAGCAACCTGATTGACAACATACATCTTGAAATTGACACCATCAAAATGGATGTCGATCCTGCACAGCTAAGTAAATTTGACTCTATAAAATTACTGATAGACCGCAAAAGAAACAGTATCAGCGAGATTATTGCCTACCATAAAAAATATGGCCGTAAAGACAATATCAGCCAGGCAATAGAAGGAATTTACCACACCAAAGATTCTATTATCAATACCAAAAAGTCGGTAGAAACCAAAAAAACATATCCGGGCCAGAAATCGGTTAATGCCATCCTTTCGCCTCGTTTGAGGGAAGCATTAAGTAAACCTGTTGTACCGAACGATTCCCTGGCGATGGCCTACGGTAAAATTCTTTCAGAACTTATTCTAAAAGAAAAACAGCAGGATCGCATGATGTTTGCGCAAGAACAGCACCTTCTCGAAGAGAACCGTATCATCTCAGACCAACTGCGAAAAATACTGACTACAATTGAAAATGAGTTTCTGCAAAAATCATATCAGCAGATAAGGAAATCAGAACTAAGCATGCAAAATCTGGTTAACAATGTTGCGTGGATTGGAGCTTTAGCATTAATAATACTAATCACATTTGCATGGATTATTATCCGTGACCTGAGCATAAACCAAAAGTACAGGAGACAACTTGAAATACTAAACCAGGAGAATGAAGAGCTTTTAAGAACAAAGTCCATGCTAATGGCTACTGTTACCCATGACCTTCAGACACCACTTGGCAGTATAATAGGCTTTCATGACCTTATAAAAGACTCAGGAATTACCGGTAAGCAAAAACAATATCTTAGCAACATCAATGAATCGGCTAATTATATTCTGAAGCTTGTAAATGACCTTTTAGATTTCTCAAGGCTCGAAAACAACAGGATATCTATAGAGAAAACGTCTTTCAATATCAAAAACGTTATTGAAAACACCTGTAGAACGCTCGAACCTATGGCGGTAAATAAAGGAATAGAATTGAATTGGGACATCAACGAAGAACTTAATTCGAATTTTATTTCAGACCCTTACCGAATAAAACAGGTACTTACCAACCTTGTAAGCAACGCAATTAAATTTACCCCTGAAGGATCGGTTGAAGTGACCGGCAAAATAGAAGGTGTAAACATTCATATTTCTGTTATTGATACCGGTATTGGAATCTCAAAGGAAAAACATTCGGATGTCTTTAAAGAGTTTACCCAGGCTCATTCGGGTATCGAGAAAAAATTTGGAGGTACAGGATTAGGCCTTACCATTTCCCAAAAAATACTGGAACTGCTCGATGGCGAAATTACTCTTGAGAGTGAAGAAGGTCAGGGTTCAATCTTTACGATCATAATTCCGTGTATTCCTGCCGGAGGTGGTTTTTTACCTGAAGAAACTACATCAACAAATGATGTTGCAGAAGAGTATCCTTATTTAAGAGGGAAGAAAATCCTGATTGTAGACGATGACACCATGCAGCTTGCCCTGATGAAAGAATTGTTTTTAAACTATCCGGCAATAATACGAACAGAAATAAATGCTTCATCAGTAATTTCCATACTTGAAAATGAGGCATTCGACCTTGTGCTCACAGATATCCAGATGCCATCTATCGATGGTTTTGAATTGGTACAATTAATCCGAAACAATCCTAATAACCATGTAGTAGCTATACCGGTAGTAGCCTTGTCAGGAAAAAGGGATCTTTCAGCAAAGGATTTTACAGATGGCGGGTTTAACGCACATCATCCCAAACCGGTGCAGCTGAAACATTTGCTTGACCTCATATCAGAAATTTTAAGCGGAAGTGCCAGTACCAGTACACCAACTTTCACGACAGAGAAAACACAGGTTAAAGAAACCGGAGATCAGCCATTATACAACTTACGCAGCCTGGCTCAGTTTACCTATAATGATCCTGAATCCTTAAAAACAATACTAAGGACATTTGTAGAAAGTGTAAAAGAAAACTGCAATGCATTAATGGATGCCGTTAACGCACAAAGCGAACAGGCTCTTGCCGAAACAGCACATAAAATGATCCCGATGCTTAAACAAATGGAAGTGCATAGCATTTACACACTATTAGAGCCTCTGGAAGACAGAACACATACTATGAGCTGGCCTGAGGTTAAAGATTATGTGAATGATATATGTGCCCGATTAGAGGCATTATGTGAAGCCTTTGAAAAAGAAATAAATTAAAGCTCTATGTTATAAAGCTTCAATTTATTATAAAGCGTTTTTCTGTCTATATTTAATAAGATAGCCGCCTTGGATTTATTGAAATTAGATTTTTCGAGAGCCAATCGTATTGCCTGTTCCTCATCAGCTTTAGAATAACCTGAAAGTGAACCATCATTTTGTGAAGTTTCCTGCATTTCATGCGGTAATACCTCTAAATGTATCTGACTTGATTTTGTAAGCAATACAGAGCGTTTAATAATGTTCTTCATTTCCCTGAGGTTACCCGGCCAGTCGTAACTTTTAAAAAGCTTTGTAACATCTGCATCAAAGCCCTCAACATCTTTCTCAAGATCATCATTTGCCTGAGCCAGAAAATGGTTAGCAAACATCATGATATCCTGTTTTCTTTCTGAGAGTCTCGGTGCCTTAATAGAAAACTCGTTTAGCCTGTGGTATAAATCTTCCCTGAAATCGCCTCTTTTTACAGCCTCGGTAAGATCTTCATTTGTTGCGGCAACTACCCTGATATCTACCTGAATTTCCAAATTACTCCCAACAGGTTTTATTTTTCGTTCCTGCAAAGCCCTTAGTAGCTGTACCTGTACTTCATAAGAAAGGTTACCTACTTCATCAAGAAATAATGTCCCCCCGTTAGCCGCTTCGAAATGGCCTGTTTTATCATTAACTGCTCCTGTAAAAGACCCCTTGATATGACCGAAGAATTCGCTCGAAGCAAGATCTTTAGGTATAGCACCGCAATCTACAGCTATAAATGGCTTGTTAGCCCTTTTGCTAAGCAAATGGATAGATTGTGCTATATATTCTTTTCCTGTCCCGCTATCGCCTATTATAAGCACTGACATATTAGTAGGCGCTACAAGCTCGATATGCTCATGCAATCGCAAAGAATCACTACTGATACCTTTTACGAAAGATAACGGAGAAGTACCGGTTTTCTTTTCCTTAGTTTTAGCAGGGAGGTTTTCTTTAGAAGATTTTTTATTCAGTGCCAGTCCTATCGTATGGAGAATCTCATCAGGATTAATTGGTTTCCCTACATAGTCAAAAGCACCCATTTTTATCGAGTTTACAGCTGTCTTAATATCTGTATATCCCGTCATGAGTATCACCTGGGTATCTAGTGATGTTTCTTTAACGAGTTTAAGTATTTTGAGTCCGTCGCTATCAGGCAACCTTATATCTGTCAAAACAACATCAAAAATCTGTTTATTGATGTGTTCTTCTGCTTCCTGCCCGCTAAATGCATTTGTGACGTCAAAACCTTTTTTTTGCAAAAAGGTTTTCAGCATTACACAAAAAGCAGTATCATCATCAATTACCAGTATCTTAGAACTCATGAGCTATAAAAAAAATAATATCTACAAATGTAATTCTTTTGGCAGTTAGTATGTGTTAATAAAAAAACAAAAGGAGACGCTCCCGTCTCCTTCTATTCGAAGAAAAAATTCTTCAATCACCTTACTATATATTTTTAGCCTGTCTGGCTTCTTCTCTTATAAATTCGCCGGTACTTTTATAATAAGCATTTAAAGCTTTATCATTTTTCTTCAGCACCAGCTTGTAATCACCTTTGCCAGTTATAAAAGCTTCTTCCAGCGCAAAACCACTATACCTTATACTGGCCTGCTTTAACACCTGTGAAGGTATTTGATTGGTTTCAACTTTTTTATCCTGAACTTCCTGCGTTAATGATATAACTGATTTACTATCTGTGGCTGTTACAGCATTTACCAAAAAACTTAATGTAACAACAGTCGATACTAAAAAGCTGATCATATTCATTTACCGCTTGATGTATAGATATATGAAATAATCGTACCAAGAAGCTTATACAAACAAAAAAACACCCAATTCCTTGTAAACAAGACCTTTGAGCGTTTTTAAAATATTTTATCATTAAAATCAAAGTGTGGAATTCCACACTTTGATGTAGAAATTCTACACTTTTGTATGCGTTTATCTGATCATTGAGAAATGCCCTCTGTGAATTCTACCATCTTTTCTGTAAACAACAAACCAATAATCCGTAGACGGAAGAGGCTTTCCGTTCAACATACCATCCCACCCTTCCTGCTGTGGTGTAAACCCTGTTATTAGTTTGCCATATCGATCATAAATAAAAATTCTGGCCTCGGGCTCAAACCATGAATATTCAAGACGCCATTTTTCGTTTATGCCATCTCCATTCGGCGTAAAGAATTTTGGATAATTAAGCAGTGCCAGTTTTTCAGATACCATCCCACAGCCATTTTTATCTCTTATATAAACTGTATAAATACCCGGCTGCAGATGAGTGAAGATTGGTTCATCCTGATAAAAATCATCATCAAGAGAGTATTCATAGTTCCCCTGACCCTCTGTAACATTTATCCTGATCGAATTTTGATTGTCTGTCCAGTCCTGTATTTCTACCGACCATGCTTCTGCCGGGCCTGAAGCTGTAACAGTAATATCTGCTGTAGTCTCACAGATAAAACCATCATATTCATTCCCGACTTTAACCCAATAGTCACCCGCTTTTTTCACGACAATTGAAGATGTCGTTGCCCCGGTAGACCATTGATAATTGTTGAATCCTGAATCAGCATGCAGCACTATCTGATTGTCTTCAGTACAGAGAATATAATCCCGTTTCATCTTAATTACAGGATATTCAGAAATCCTAAGGTTAAAAGAAACTACATCGTGACATAAAGAGATATGCCTGTGCACAAGACGCGCATATATAGTTTGCGGATTTGAAGTATTGGTATGAAGAGTCGGTATGGCATTAACCCCACCTTCTGCATCCTGCTCGCTTAGGTGATAGGTTACCGTATACAAAGCCGCCGGCTGATTCTCTAAAATTAATGGTGTTTGGGTTTCTAAATCAAATTCAGTTGATGAAGTTGCTGCTTCAACACAAAACAGCATATCGCCCGGATCATGTGCATTGGTAAGTTCAGGCAATTGTCTGATATCAACTTCAATTGTTCCGACAAACCCACATGCGTCTTCAACCAAAAACTCGTATTTACCGGGTACAAGCCCTGAAAATATACTGTTATTGCCATTATCCATAGGAAACGGAGCATCATCTTTAGAGATAATGCTGTAATGCAACGGAGCAAGTCCGGTTGCATCTACATAGATATCATTTGAATTTTGATAACACGATATATTATAAACGCTTTTAACCTTAACACCATCACTATATTCAAATGTAGCCAATTGACCAAAACAAGACTTAATGTTCTGTGGGCTTACATAATTCTCAAAATACCTGACTACCCTCAAAGTCCCCTCATATTCCAAAGCTACCAATGTTTGCCCGTTAACCAGTGAAAGCGAATTATTAGCATTCGGTTCTGTCCCTTCGGCAAAAGTAATTCCTGTAACCGGATGCCCCCATGTATCATTAGCGGCATCAATAAGTTTTTGTAACCAATATGTTGGAGGATCTCCAAAAGTGTTGCTTCCGGAATCCATAAGGCCTAAATCAAAATTCCCACAATTGCGTGTGTAAGTTACAGCATTACCGGAAGTACCACCTGCAGATATGCTCACCGAAGCAGTAACTTCAATACCACATATATCTACACCGGAAAAACTATAATTCCCGGGAGGCAAATTTTCCATAAAGAAAACCCCAGTTGCATCAATATAACTGGTTACATCCAAAGGAAGATCCTGATCGAATTCAACAGGAGCAGCCGTCATGGTAAGTGATGTAAGTTTGCCATTACCGCTGGTAACACGCAAAGCACCACTACCAACAACGCAACTAACAGCAGAAGAACCCGTAAAACCTTTCTCTTCAAAATCAGGGATTAAAGCGGTTACTTCATGTTCCTTACCACATTCATCCGTAACTATAAACTTGTACTCGCCTTTAGGCATATCTACCAGTATCACTGTACCATTGCTGTTAATGTTTGCAGTCACATCTTTAGGCAATGGATTAGAAGCTTCATAAGCCGGTGGCGCTTCAATAATTGAAGCCGAAACAATTTTTCTGTTCGGTACAGAAACTGCTATTCTTCCAAATTCAGAAAAACAACCATTATTACTCCCCCCTGCAACAGCTTCAACAATTTCATCATCAATTTCAAACTCATAAGAAATTGTATTTCCACAATGATCTACCACCTCTACAACATATTTCCCTTCAGGAACAGCAGTTTCCTGATCACCATAAACAACTGTGCCATTAGCATCAAAAGGTCCGGGATGTGTATCATTTAAAACGGATGGCTCAAACCCTTCAGGAGATTCTGTAAAATTAATCGTAAATGGAGGAACAAAATTTTGTACGTTAAGGGTAAGATAATGTTGCCCACATGGCAAAATTATATTTGCTATGTGTGATACAGATCGTTCAGGATTCAGACTCATATCTCCACTCTGATACTGACTATTACAAGCATCAGTAATTTTCATTGAGTAAGAATAGTCAGCTTCATCAACCGGAAATGTCTGGGTAATTGATAGCGCAATCGCGTCTCCACTTTCATAAGTCTGAACGATTGTAGTTGGAGGATTTCCATTACCGGGTGTAATAGTATATTCAATAGTTATGGGATAGGTTATCGCTATCCCTTCGCCGTATGAAATTGTATTTGTAACAGTTACCGTATCACAATCTCCGTTAACACTGGCTTCAAATGAAGGAGCAGAAATGGCAGGAGGTCCCGGACTTGCGGCTAATGTGTAAGTAGTAACCTCTGCATCACCACATTCATTAAACACACGGACAACATATATACCGGCCGGTAACCCTTCAAAAACATTAGACTCCTGAACCGGTCTCTCTACCGGACCTGAAATTATTTCATAAAATGCACCGGTACCCTCTGTTACCGTAATAATCATATTTGCTCCCTCAACACATGCCTGGTTAGTGGCACTCACTTCAAAATCAAAAGGTGCAGGAGTTTTAATTATAGTTGTATGAACTTCCTGCTTATTGCTTTCCTGCCCAATGGACTGTACAGCAATAATTTTATAATCTCCTTCAGAAAGGCTACCCAGCGTATTTGAAGACGAGACAGATATAGGATTTGTTTCATCCGGCAATTTGTATACAGTATAACTCATCGTTGAACCGGGTGTACCATTATTTATAATAAAGGTCATAGTACCATTACCATTACAGGTTTCATCTGTAGTTGTAACCTGCAATTCGAAATCCTGCATTTGCGAATATACCGGAGCGGTAAAAATGAAGAATACCAAAAGCATCAAACAATGCAGTTTTCTACATTTATCGAAACATAAATTAAAGATATTCAACGAAGAACCCATTTGTAAAACCATACAATAGTTAAAATTATGCCAATATTAGTTAAAATTTATGTAAGTAAAAAACATGCTTTAATAAATCAGCAAATTAAAAACTATCACAACATATTACGTAAAAGATAACTCTATGGATTTAGCAACGGATATAATTTATCTGTATACCAGAGATTTATCATTATTATAAACATCCTCGCCTTAAAATACCCTAAGATAAACTCAAACTTCAAATTAAAACAATGAAATTTTACAATACTTTGCCCAAAACTTTTGTGACATAATTAAATGAGATGTAGGATTATATAAATGAAACATCAGAATTGACATAAAACAAAATCCCATCCGTAATTGAGTAGGGTTTGCTGCGCCAGTTCACTGCGTTCGTGTTCAAAAGGCCCGAGGCCCTGGCCAACTGGCCAGGCAAAGGCGACGACCCCCGATAGCTATCGGGGCTCCCACAAATTGCAGTACCTAAATTATTATAAAACAAAAAACCCTATCCGTATTGGATAGGGTTTTCAAAAGAA
>QFQM01000575.1 GCA_003243255.1 Flavobacterium psychrophilum
ACAATACTGTCATCCTGAGCTTGTCGAAGGATCTCAAAAGAGAAACACACTGTCATCCTGAGCGGAGTGTAACGGAGCCTAAGGATCTCTACAATGAAAGAACAGATGTTTCGACTGCACTGCGTTACGCTCAACAGGACAGAGAAAGCGCTTCAGGACAACAATACTGTCATCCTGAACTTGTCGAAGGATCTCAAAAGAGAAACACACTGTCATCCTGAGCGGAGTGTAACGAAGCCGAAGGATCTCTGACAAAAAAAGGGATCTAAGAATAATAAAAAAGAATATTAAAGTAAAAAACAATACAAAAATGAAAAATAAAACAATGCATTTTTTAACCAAAACAATATGTAGCACCAGAGCAGTGGCCTTTGCCAGTTTCCTATCCTTAGGGCTCTTGTGCACCACAAAAGCACAAACCGTAAGCAATCCAGATTTTGAAACCTTGACGACTGCTGGGCAATATCCAACTGGACCTAGCCAAATGGGTGCGGCATCTGGATGGTCTCAGCCAACCTATGGTACTTGTGATTATTACTATGGTTCTCCTAACCCAACTCCTTATCAGATGAATATTTCACCAACTGGTTCAGCTCCATATACAACAATCACAGCACAGCACGGCAATGCTTATGCAGGAGGGGCTATGGAAGCGACTGGAAGTTATGCATCTAATATAAAGGAATACATTACTAATAAACTAAGTCAGAAATTGGTCGCAGGAGTTACTTATGATATTTCATTTTACACGATGCATATCTATGGGAAATCATCCTTACCAGGATTTGTTGATAATTATGTTGACTTTATAGATGCAGAAAAAGGTTATCTTGGAATATGCTTTTCCAGTGTTTCGCCAACTCAGTCTAATACATCAAGTGTATCTACCTCTCCTTCTCCAGGTACTCCAGCTGGGGGGATATTTGACTCGTGGAATCAAAATAAAAGAGCATTAATTCCAGCAACTAATACTAACGTATATGGAGCAACGAGTCGTAATAACTGGGTCCGTGTGACATTACAATACACTGCAGACGGTACGGAAGAATATATGACCATTGGGCAATGGCGAGAGTCCCCATCTGCAATGCCAATAGTAGCTTACCCTAATTCGAATGCGGTATATTACTTGTTTGACAATTTCTCACCGGTTATTTCACCTAATGCACAGCTAAGCAAAAGTGTATCTCCGGCAACTATCATAGATGGAGGAACTGCTACTTATACTTTTACAATCACAAATACGAGTGCTGGTAATATTGCTCAGTCTGCCATTAGCTTTACGGATACTTTACCAAGCGGATTAAAAATTGCCTCTGCACCCAACGTAGTAGTAACCGGTCTTACAGGGGGTACCACTACAGCAACAGCAGGTGGTACATCCATAGTTGCTTCCGGGTATTCCATAGCTGCCAATACTACGGCTACCATTACTGTAAATGTAACTAACGTTCCCGGACAACTCAATACAAGCTGTGGAAGCAACCCTGCTGCTTTTACAAATGGGGCTTCTAACATATCGGGGCTTAGTAGCAATCTTACCAGTAATGTTGGTAATGTTTGTCTTGTAGTCAATACTGCTTGCGCAGCAGGTACTGTAGCACCCGTTGTTAATGGAAATACCAATTAAAGAGTGATTGACTGTCATCCCGAGCAAACCACTGTCATCCTGAGCAGAGTGTAACGGAGCTGAAGGATCTCTACAATGAAAGAACAGATGTTTCGACTGCACTGCGTTTCGCTCAACAGGACAGAGAAAGCACTTCAGGA
>QFQM01000576.1 GCA_003243255.1 Flavobacterium psychrophilum
CAGCAGCTGTTCGCTGTTGTTGATATCCATTAAAAGGAGTCTTGTTACCTGGCGCGGCATTACCCAAATCAAGTGGGATATTGGATGCGACAATAAACTGTTGAGTAGTACCTCCAATGTTATTGTAATTACGCTCGTTAAAATTCATACCAACCAATGGTCTGAAATCGAAGTCTTCACTTAGTTTAAATTTTCCCTGAGCAAATACATCAGCGTTATACTGCGTTTCGCCTATAGTTTGTAGCGTCAACTTTCCACCAGGAATAAGCGATGCCAAGGGAGCATAAAAATCTTTTCTATTGTCTGAATAATTATCTAACCCCACTCTCGCTGTAAGGTCTAACCACTTGACCGGAGCTACATTAAGTTCTATTGAACCTAAAAAACGATCCACATCTGATGTACTGATGTTATTTTCCATCATCCAAAGAGGGTTATCATATACTGATGCCGTACTAGCTCCCAATGGGTTCCGATACGCTCTCTGTCGGTCTGTAAAATTTATGCCATTGGCATTTGTAAAAGTTCCGGTATAATAAGAGTTGTCAAAATCCGGAGAAGTACGAAGGCCACCCAGATATAGCCCAGATGTATTGGACCCCTGTTGAATCCGATTCGACTTTGTTTTCGTATAACCAAAATTAGAACCTATTTTAACGATATCATTTAACTTCTTATTTGCATTTACTCTTAAAGTAGTTCGATCATAACTACTGTTGGTTTTTATTATACCTTCTTGTGAGAGGTTGTCTACACTTACAAAAAAGTTTCCATCCTTATCACCGCCATTTAGACTTACACCGATATCATTAAAATAACCGGTCTTAAAAAGATTATCTCTATAATCAAATGTATCCTGAGAATTCTTTCCTCCGTGTGGATTAGTATTCGTACCATTGGCAACTGAATAAAACTTAGTGCCATCACTTGCCGTAAAAACACCACCATATCCAGGGGCACCTGGAGTTGTTATAAAATTATCTACGCCTCCTGCACGACCTGGTATATAATCACCCCAGCTCCATCCACTCTGAGGAGCTTGTTGATACTTCATATTAGATCCTGATCCCCAATTATTTGTAAGATCATGCGCGATGTACAGTTTGTCTTCTGAACGGGTGTACTTTACTGAAACGTTGATTTTGCCTTTTGTACTGGATCCTCGCTTGGTCGTAATTACAATTACACCATTAGCCGCTCTTGTACCCCATAATGCACCAGCACTGGCACCTTTCAATACTTCTACAGAGGCAATATCATCAGGATTAATGTCATTAAGACGAGATTGCTGAACAACTCCATCTACTCCACTTCCACTTTGACTATTATAAATAGGAACACCATCTAAAATGATTAATGGCTGTAGATTACCTGTAATGGTGCTCTGCCCCCGAATCTGAATGTACGCTCCGGCACCCGGATCTCCGCTTGCCTTAACAATATTTACTCCAGATGCTTTTGCTGATAGCCCATTAATAAAGGTAGCTTCCCCGGATTTAGATACGGCACCACCATTTACTTGTGAAGTTGCCGTACCCAATTCATCGCGCTTTGTTCAATACCGAGAGCAGAAACAACTACTTCTGAAAGTTGCTTCACATCAGTAGCCATTCGAATATCAACGGTAGACTGAACGCCTACTTCAATCTCCTGACTTTGTAAGCCAATAAAAGAGAAAGATAAGACTGCCCCTGATGTCGGTATGCTTATTCTAAAGTTACCGTCTACATCTGTTACCGTACCATTCGAGGTTCCTTTCTGCAACACATT
>QFQM01000577.1 GCA_003243255.1 Flavobacterium psychrophilum
TTTTGCGCGTATTGCGGATCAGCCGCCCAGGCACCTGGCTGGTACATCGATTTGAACAAAAGAAAGGGATTGTCCGTGCGATCGAACCGTACCGCGTACAGTTTATGCTTGTGGTTATCGGGCTCAGGAATCACCGCCCAATCGCCCGATTCTTCCAAACGGGAGATGTGAAAATGATGATTGTTTACCGATCCTTTACCATTCAATTTCTGCAGGTCTGCTATGTTGATTAACTGAAACACTTTAGAAAGTTTTATGGCTGAAACCACTACTAATTTCGTCAAATCAAACGCTCAAAATTTCAGTATTTATACGGAAATTTCCTGCCTGGCCTGTCAATTCTGACTTGTAAATGGTAGTTTTTACATTTATTATTTTAGAAAGTTTCGCGTATTTTTTCATCGCAGCGTATACCCAAAAGCCATCAGTAAAAAAATACCCATAAACCCGTTAAACTAAGGTAAAGGTTTTTTGTTCCTGGCAATACCACGACCGTAGTATTTCCAGGTAATTTTGATAAATGGTACAGTTTCTTCAGGTAAACAGTGATAACAGTAAGGGTTTACTTTAGGCCGATGAAGTCGATGGTTTATGATCACCGGATTTCCCTTGGTTGCTCGCAAAAATTTTCGTGACGAAGGTATTTTCATTGCTTCAGTCACCGTCCACGATTGAATGTGCAGCATCGGCTTTACCTCATGGTTGCATGGGCTTCTTAAATGACTTAATAGAGGATGCTCCGCCGAATACCGAGACGGAGAAAAATGCCTATTTGTTCGCGGCATTTTTATAAAGAACTTACTTCATCAAATCGGCCAACTGCTTAATGGATTTGTCCAGCATCTTTAATTGCTCTTTCTGCAATATCTCCTTGATCTCCTTTGCTCCTTCAGTATTACCCTGGCTTTTTATCAAAGAATTTAAATCCTGGATCATACGCTGTAAGCAGGTTCCGTATTCAGGATCGGCTTTTGACAACTCTACTGCATTTATGTAGGCATCCACCGCCGCCAGATAATCATTTTTTGTCAACTGGATCAACCCGATATTACCCCAAATCCAGCCCTGCGTGGAATCGTAGCTCAAGGCCCTGTTATTGAGCTCCATCGACTTCTCCATATCACCGCTTCTATAGGCTTTCGACGCCAGGTCAGCTAACATCATTGCCTTGTCCCTTCCCGGCGACGGAGGCAATATCTCCTCCACAATTGCGACTACTTCTACTTTGACATAAACCGCATTCAATGCGCTAGGGTTTTTTAACGCCAAAAACCAGGTACCCGCAGTAACATCGTCAATTTTGACGGCCGCTTGTTTTGTATTATCGGCACTGCCTTCAGCCAACATCAGGCAGCGCTTCCCCTGCAAATCGGCCTTACTCAAAAAGAGGTCGTTGTTGGGGGCATCCAATACCATCGCATCCACAACCGAAACTCCCTCAGGAATCTTAATGTCATTGGCAGTCAAGCCAGAAATGCCGGTTGGGTTGATAGTTAAGGCAGATAGCTGAAGGGCCAGGTTCAACAACTGCGTACCGCTTGGCCCCGGCTCAGTGGTAAAACTATAATACCATTCCTTGGTTCCTTTTGGAAGATCAATCTTAATAGAGGTTCGGGACTTGCCGCCAAATTCTGACCTGGCACCACCATTTAATACAATTTCCCTTTGTGAAACAACGGTACGGGTTTTTACAATCGTTTTTGGAAGCTGTGCAGATAGGTCAGCATACCATAGTATTGCTGAGAGAAAGACGATAGATTTTTTCA